>CAKZOY010000029.1 GCA_937138275.1 uncultured Chloroflexota bacterium | reverse complement strand
ACGGATTTTATCCATCAAAATCCCCCCGGATGATGCGCATCCCTAAAGAGACTTCCTTTTCCTCCAGGGCACCGGCAATCTCGCGTGAACGGAAGATCGGCCCCATAGGTGCAAATCGCTGGAACACCGTCCCGCCGGGCCCTTTGCGGCAAACCACCAGCATTTCATCAAAGTAATCCGGGAAGAGGGGGGAATGGGTGTTGACGATAATTTGAACGCCGCTCATCATAGCCACGTTCTTTAACAGTTCGGCAATCAGCCGCAAGCGGCGGGGATGGACTCCGTTCTCCGGTTCTTCGTAGCCGATGAGCGTGGTGGGCGATAGCGGATTGGTGATGGCCAGAAGCCCCAAAATTCGCAGTGTGCCTTCGGAGATAATACGCGCTGAGTACGACGCGCCGTCTTCTACAACGATTAAATCCAGAAATCCCTCGGGAGTTGGACGGACTTCCAGGCGCTGGATTGCAGGTACCAGAAGATGCAACGTGCGACAGGCCGTTTCAAACTGTGCCGGGTGTTGAGTCCGCAGAGTATGAAAGAAGGCCGCCAGGTCTTCTCCCGATGTCCCCAGGGCATAGACTTCTTTGATCGGCGATGGAGGGCGCATCACCCGAGGCTCCAGATAATAGAAGCGCCAGCGCGTTAATTCCTCCCGAAAGGCTGTAATGTGAGGGTAGTGGGGGGGATAAAGAGGTTGGGAAACCAGCGTGTAGTCCAGACCAACGGGGTGTTCGGTCGGTCTGGCCTGTCCTTCCATCCGAACCCGCAACCGGTCTCCTGCCCGGTAGATAAACGGCTTTCGGGCATGGGGGTCTTTTTCCTTTCCGTCCTGAGTCAGAGCAACCAGCCGCTCATTCACCACCCGCAGAAGACCTGTTGCAGGGACGACCTGGACTTCTACCTGGTAGCGCAGGAAAGGCTCCAGAATCCGCCGACGGGATGGGGCGGTCGTTTCTACCTCAGATCCCGGAAGTCCAACCCGCATCTCCCGAATGCGCCGCTCTACGGTATCTATAACTCCGGGGGAAAGTTCCACATCCACTTCTATGGCAAATTGGGCAGCAGGTCGTTCCAGCAGCCCTTCAATACCCCTTTCACCGTAATGAAAAGCCTCCAGAGGATTACCCCGATGGTCCGCAAAGGCTTCCTGAATTGTTCGGCGAGTGACCATGCGACTGAGCAATCCCAATGCATCCAGGAGATTGCTCTTGCCGGCCGCATTTGGCCCCATAACGACGGTCAGAGGCTGAAGAGGGATTTCCACATCCCTGAGAGATTTATATCCTTGAACCCTCACTCGCCGAATCATATCTCCCCCCTCCCTTTGGACATCAACCGTAAGCGGTACAGTTTAATTATATCACTTCTCCCAGCAGGACGCCATTCTGTTCGGCGGTCAGGCGGATCCGGGTGATCCGGTTGTGCAGGTCCGTCGGGCAGGCGGTGGCGACCGGAAGGTAGTTATCGGTCCAGCCGTGCCAGAGGCCATCCCTATGCCGGCGCTCCCAGAGCACCTCCATCTCCCGCCCCAGGAAGCAACGGCGAAAGGCCGCAGCCATCTGCTCCCCCAGCGCCCGCATCCGCGCGGCCCGCTCCCGAACGACCTTTTCCGGAACCGCGCCCGCCATCCGGGCTGCCGGAGTGCCCGGTCGGGGCGAAAAAGGGAAGACATGCAGTCGGGCAAATCCCACCCGCTCCCCAAAGGCCAGACTTTCGGCGAATTCCCCCTTGTCCTCTCCCGGGAACCCGACGATGATGTCGGTCGTGAGGGCCAGGTCGGGGATAGCGGCGCGGGCAGACTCCGCCAGGCGAGCGTAGTCGGCGGCGGTGATGGGGCGCCCCATCCGCCGCAGGGTGGCCTCGCAACCGGATTGGAGGGGCAGGTGCAGTTGCCGACAGAGGCGACGGTCGGCCCAGAGGGAGAGCAGGTCAGGGTCTATGTCCCAGGGTTCTATGGAGGAGAGACGCAGGCGCGGGATTGCGGTACGGGCCAGGATGGCCTCCACCAGGCGCGCCAATCCAGAAGCAAGCCCCAGATCGCGCCCGTAGGCGCCGATATTGACGCCGGTCAACACGACCTCCTGGTATCCCTCCTCGGTGCGCCGGTTGATCTCGGCGATGACCTCCTCCAGAGGGCGACTGCGCACCGGACCGCGGAGGATGTGGACGATGCAGTAGGTGCAGGCGTTATCGCAGCCGTCCTGGACTTTGACGAAGGCGCGAGTGCGCCGCCGCGCCGGGGGGGCAGCCAGACTCTCCGGCCGGAGGGGAGGTGAGCCGAGGGCTGCGGCGACAATCTCCGCCGTCCGGTCCTTCTCCGCGTTGGGGATCACCCAGGATACGTTGGGGAAAGAGGCCAGTTCTTCAGGCCGCAGGGTGGCCGCGCAGCCAACGACGGCGATTCGGGTCTGGGGATTGGCCCGCGCCAGGGCGCGCAGCAGATGGCGGGTTTTGCGCTCCGCCTCCGCAGTCACCGCGCAGGTGTTGACCAGGCACACATCGGCCTGGGCGGGGTCGTCCACCGCCTGACATCCCATCGCGGTCAGTTGGCGGGCCCAGGCCTCCGCTTCGCTCTGATTCAGCCGACACCCAAGACTGTGCAAATAGACGCGGAGCATGTAGGCCACAGAAACACACAGAATTTTTATAAAATAATCTTTACCACTACGAGGTCGGCAATGGAATGCCCGAAGGGTGGTGAGGGGGCATCCCTACACAAGCGCGCACGTCACAAATTTCTACGGTTTTCTGTGGCTATTTCTCCATCGCTTTCAGCGCTTCGTAGGCAGGGCGGACAACAGTGAAGGGCCAGGACGGTTCGGTGATGGCCCACCAGTACTGTTCGTCCTCCGGCGTCCAGTCGTGATTGGCGATAGAGAGGACAAACATCGGGCCGATCCAGGGGCGCCAGTGCTCCCGAGCATACCGGAAAGCGCGCACCAGATAGTCCGCTTTCTGCTCCTCGGTGACAGCAAACCAGGAATATTCAGGATGAACGGGATCGGATGTCCAGCCCATTTCGGTGATGGCGACCTGTTTATCCCCATCTCCGTAGCGGACCATTATTTCGCGGATGTCCTCCACATGACGGAAGCAGAAGAACCGCTGGCTGCCGTACTGCGGATTGGACGCCGCCTCGTCGGGGGATACTTCGGGCGGTGCGGCGAAGCCCGCCGCATGGACACCCAGCAGGTCAAAATACGGCGCAGCGCCGGTCTCGTACATCGCGATGAAGTAATCGGCGTCAGGCATCGCCACGGGCAGGCCGGTCCCTGTGGGAGCCATCCCCGCAGAGATGACCAGAGCCTGGGGGTCGGCCTGTTTGATGGCGACATAGCAGGCACTCAACAGCCGGACATACCCCTCCGGGCTCGGCGGCCGCCCAGCCCATTCGCGGGTCAGGTTCGGCTCGTTCCACACCTGGTACGCCCGCACCCTTCCCCGATAACGCGCTGCCACTGCGCCGCAGAAGTCGGCAAAATCCTCCACGGGGACGGGCAAGGCCGGATCGTCCGGCATTTGCACCCACACCGGGACGGGCACTCCGTTCAGCCGGAAAAGCAATGATAACCCTTTCTCCTCTACCTGCTGAACGATCCGGTCGCTGTAGCGCCAGTCAAAGCCCCCCTTGTAAAGTTCTACGTCCATCCAGTGCAGGGTCTGCTTGACCCAGGTGAAGCCGGCGTCGCGGATAAGGTTCAGGTCCCGATCGGCGACCTCGGGCCGCCACCAGAGGAAGGCCTGCATACCGTATTCGGGGGAATTCAGGCGCGGCCGGGGCCAGGACGTGGGTGTGGGGGATGGAGACGGTGCAGGAGATGGGGGAGAGGTATCCTTTCCTCTCCCCCAGCAAGCCAGCCACAGGAGTGCCCCGCCCAGCAGGACCAGTCCCAGAAGGGATAACCCGATGTACCTGCGGTGCTCCAACTGTCCGTCCTTACGGTTTATCCATCAGTTTCACGGCATGGTACGCCGGACGGGGAACCCCCTGAAAGTCTATGATGCTGTACGGAGCATTCGGGTCTTTCGGACCGATGCCATCCTTCTGGGCGAAGTCCAGATTCCATAAGAAGGCCAGCCGGACAAAACCCCACTGGCGCATCAACTGGAAGGCCTGAACAATGTACTGGGCCTGTTCCTCTAAGGTGTTATCCTGGGCGAACCCAAAGCCGATCGGGTAATCCCCGAACCCCTCCGATGAAGCCCAGCCGAACTCCGTCACACAGAGGGGCTTCATCCCCGAAATCGCTTCGTGGTAGCGCCAGAGGGTACTGCGGAACGACCAGGAAGGATGGGGATTATCCCAGAAGCCCCGGAACTGCGCTGTAGGGTCCTGGTACGTCTTATCATCCCAGGCGATGTCGGGAGGGATGTTATAGCCGTTATGGTGGACACCGACGCAGTCGCAGTAACTCAGGAAGCCCCTGGCGATCATCTCCTGGTAGTACTGGAAGTCGTCCATATAGATGATGCGGTTAGGGTTCTGGCTATCGGTAGCCGTGGCGCCCACTGGGGAGAGGGCCCCGCTGATGACGATGATGTTCGGGTCGCGGCTTTTGATGACCTGGTAGGCCAGACGGAGCATCTCCACGTACCGGGCGGGGTTCACCCCCTCTGCGGTATCCCATTCCCGGTCCAGATTCTGCTCGTTCCAGACCTCTATGGCATGGATGCGGCCCCGGTAGCGGTCCACCAGACGGGCCAGGAAATCGGCGAAGAGGGTCAAGTCGTCCGGAGGCGCGCCCTCCGGGTTACTGTCTCTATAACTGGCGTGGCTCCATTCCGGAGCATGCACGACACTGAGCGCCACCCGCAGACCGCGCGCGTTGGCCGCATCAATCACCCCATCAAACAATCCCCACTGGTATTGCCCCGGACTGGGCTCAATGATATCCCAGCGGACTTGCTGCTTGACCCAAACCAGCCCCAGCGTCTGCACCTGGTCCATCCAGTAGTTGGGGTCACCCACGATCCCGTGGACGGCGATCCCGTAGCCGAAAACTTCTTGGTTCAGGGGAACAGTGGGCCGGGAAGTGCTGCCAGATGGGGATCCGGGGGTAGCGGTCGTCAGGGGGATCAACCCTCCCTGGGGGGTAGCCGTCCGAGCAGCGGTCAGAGTCGCGGGGGGATTTGAGCGTCCTGTCTCCGTCGTGGGGGCGAAGAATCCCCACCAGAGGCAGAAGACCCCCAGGAGAAAAACAACCACCCACAGGGCAATACCCAGGATCAATTGCTGGCGTTCTCGGGTACTGCGATGATGGATTCTGGTCATAGAAGCATCCCCCTTGTTTAAGGTGACGGTCACCTTAGGGGTGACCGTCACCTGATGTGAAGTTACCGTGACCCCAGCACAGCGTGCAGGGCATCGCAGGCCGGACAGATACCGCCCGGCCGGATAATAGCGTAGCCGTTCTGCGGGTCGCCGGGGATGGGCCGGAGAAAGTCCACGTTCCAGACAATGATGCAGCGCACCATCCCGGTCCGGATGCTCAGCCGTACCGCTTCGGCCAGCCAGGCGGCCTGTTCACTGTTGTCGGTTTCCCGTCCCCACCAGAAGTTGTCGGGGAACGGTTCCACCCCCTCCTGGGAAGCAAAGCCTAACTCGGTGTAGAAGAGTTTCCGGCTGCCGCGGAAGATGTTGTAGTAGAGTTCGGTCTGCGGCAGGAAATACCAGGAATGGTGACGGTCCCCGCCGTCGGCGGGATGACCACTGCGGGCCGAGGGGGGTGTGGCACCCGCGTTGTGATGCGCGCCGATGTAGTCCATGCAGTTGGCTGCGCCAGCCGCATACATCCCCTCCAGCCAGGGTTTATCGTCGCAACCGTGGGGATGGCAGCCACCAAAGTAGCCCGTGGGGGCCGGGGCCGCACTGATAACCGCCGTGCCGGGATTGTCCGCCTTGATGGCCTGATAGGCAGCGCAGAGCAGTTTGGTGTAATTGGCCGGATGGATCAGGCCGTTTTGCCATTCCCGGTCAATGTTCGGCTCGTTCCAGACCTCAATGGCGTCGGCGCCCGCCGCGGCCATTCCTGCCACCCAGTTAGCGATTCCCTGCTCAAAACCGGCCTGGCCGGTCATATTGGCCGGGCCCAGCGCGCTGACCTGAATCTTAAAGCCCGCGGCATGAGCCGCGGCGACGACGCCGGAAGCGTCGGCCGGGTAGCGGATCTGGGTCTTCACCCAGTTCATCCCGGCGTAGCGCATCTGACTGGCGTACGGGAAACTGAAGTTGGCTACATGCCCACCCAGTTCAAAACCGCCCCCGCCGACGGGCGCGGGAGGAGGCGGCGCGGTGGCAACCTCTCCAGCCTGAATGACAACTGTCACATCGCTGCCGGGGATTTTCGCCCCACCAGCCTTCAGATACCACCAACCGGTAAAACGCCCGGAGTTCGCGGGGGATTTCAGGTCCACGCTGATATCTACCGTCGCTCCCGCTTTGACCACTCCCACGGGGACGCTATCCGGCCCGCTCATCTTCTCCCCCTGATAGAATACCAGGACCGTATCCTCGGGCCAGTCACAGGTACCGGCATTGCGCAACCGCCAGGTCTTCTTGAACGATTCGTTGTTCCCGAAACGGGTGCCATCCGGCACCGTCACATCGGCGACAAACTGCGCCTGCATACAAGCCGGAGCGGTTGCTGTGGTCGCTGGCGTCGCGGCGACTCCCGGCGTCGGTGTGGGGGTCGGCGCGGGAGTCGGTGCAACGACACTCACCTGCACCAAACCCCGATTCACGCCAGCGATGGCCGCTGCGACGGTGTATGTTCCCGCCGCCTCCGGCGCGACCCAGCGAAACGCGGGGTTGGTCAGCGATACCGTCTGCTGCGCGGTCTGCGGCCCCTCCACCGTCCAGGTCACCTCCAGGGCAGCGGGCTGAGGAAGCCCCGCCGCCACGCGGTACCCCTCCACCGCCTCCACCACACCGGGCATATTCCCCTCGTCCAGGAGATTATAGACCACCACACCACCCAGGTGGTAGCGGAGGGCCCAATCCAGTTTGCGGGCCAGGAAAGAGGGGGTGCCCAGCCAGACGGAGCGGTTCTCCCCGCTATCGGTGCGGTAGTTGATGACGTAGGTGCCCGCCGCTTCCTGGGGAACGATACTGGTCACCTGACCGACCAGGGTGAAGACCACTTCCTGACCCGGTTTCAGGGACGATTCGGCCGGGGGCTGAACCTTGCCAAAGGGCGCGAGCGCTTCCTCAAGACCCACATACCGGACCCCGTCGGCGCCCCGATCCGCGCTGAGGGAGGAGACCGCTGCACGCAGGTTGTACCGTCCCACCTGCCCGACGGCCCATTCCATCAGCGATGCCACCTCGCCCCCTTCCGCATACGCCGCGGGGTCATCGGGAAGGGAGAAGATGAGCGCATCCGCCGCGCGCCCCAGCGCGGCCCAATCATACCCCCCGGAATCCCAGCCGGAATCGGTGCGGGTCGGGGCGGGGACCACAACCTCTAAGCGAAGATTCTGTTCATGCAGGGCCGCCGCCAGCGCAGTGACGAACTCGGTGAAGGCATCCCGCTCCTCCACCGATACGCCCTCGTAGTCCAGAGCAACTCCGGCGTAGCCCGCAGCCTTCGCCACGATCTCCGCGATGTGGCGCTCCCGGAACGTCGGGTTGGTGAGCACGTCGCTCAGCAGAGCCCTGTTCGGCGGCTGTCCCTTCGGACGGTTGCCTATTAAAAGCAGAGGCTGAGGGCTGCCCGATGGAGGTAGGGGCGCCTGACCAACCACGGCTCCGTCCGCGCCCAGATACAGGCCTGGAAGCATCACCTGGGTCAGCAGTTCTCCGGCGGGGCCGCTCACCTTTTCTCCGGAGGATACCGTCCCGATCGCCGGAACAACCGGCAGGGTCTGCATCACCGCCACCGAAGAGGGCAAGCGTGGGACCCGGGCGATCAGAACCTCCTGCTCCCGGTCCAGCGTCCCGCCGATCCACTCCCAGGTCGCGCCGTTCCAGGCATAGAGGTCCAGCGTCTCCCAAGGTTCGGCGTCATTGGGAATGACGACCTCAATAGTCGCCGGGCCGGCAGTGCGAGAACCGGCCTGGACGCGATAAAAGGGGCTTTTCACCTGCAGGACCGGCGGAAGGGCCGCCAGGGCCTCTTTCAGGTCGGCGCCGGCCGCGCCTTCCAGAAAGAGTTTCTGGGGAACGGAATCCAGCCGTACCCGCAGGGAAACGTTATCTTCCGGACGGACGCTAATGCGGATGCCGTCCGGGTGAGAGACAGATGGGTTCTGGGGGCTGAGACGGGTGTAGCCGGTGATGTGCAATCGTTGAGGAAGGGAGATCGGCGGCAGAACCAGAGCCCCAATGAGCAGGAGCGCAATCGCGCCGTAAACCCAATTGCCGGCGGCAAGCCATTCTCCGAACTCCCGGAAATGGTTGCCAACCCGCCTCAAAGTAGAAAGGGTTGGCGATGTGGGAGCAGGGGGTGGCCCCGAATTGCTCTCGTTCCCCCTGATCTCAACGCCATGTTCGTTCATCGGTTGGACCTCCAGATTCTGCATTATGGGCTTTTACATACGACGACGAGACATCACAAACAGCACTGCGGTCGCCATTGCCAGCAGGACAAGCAGGATACCACCGATCCGCGCGCCCCAGCGCAGGACCTGAGACCCGGCGCTACTCGGGCTTTCGGTGGGAACAGAGGTTGGGCCAGGCAGAGGTATGGCAGGAGTGACCACCGTCGTCGCTCCTCGCTGCATAGCAAACGCTGCCTGGAGTTCTCCTCCCCCCGCCAGAGTCAGCGCTATCTCGGCGGGACCGTTTGTCGTATAGCCTGCCGGAGGTTGAACGATCACCTGATACGTGTCCGGCATCAGTCCGGGGAAGCAGTAGGGTTCGTTGATCCCGTCCGTCGTGTACTGTCCCACCAGACCCGCGCCGCTGTTCAAAGAGAGGACCGCGTTGGGGAGCAACTCTTCCGTTTCCGGTTGCCGGGCTCCATCGCCGTTGCGGTCATGGAAGGCCATCACACAGACCTGACCGCTCTGCGGGGTTGGCGTCGCCTCCGGTGTCGGGGTAGCGGCAGGAGTCGGTGTCGGCGTGGGGCAGGAGAGGATCAATTCCTGCCCGACGAAAATCATCTTATTCGGCCCGAGCGAACCGGCATTCAGCCGTTCCAGTTCCTCCATCGGGATGCCGTACCGGAGGGAGATGCCAAAAAGGGTATCCCCTGGCTGGACGATGTGCACCCGACACCCATCGGGCCGGGGTGTAGGTTGCACGGCGGGTGCGGCAGGCACGGCAGCACTGGACGAAGAACCGGGCGGGCTCGTCGGCGGTGGGGGAGGCGGAGTTTTCGTCGGTGGGGTGATCGCCACCAGACTGGCATCGTCAATGTACACATCGTTGTTGATGCGCGGGGTTCGATCTACCCAGTCCGCTCGGCTGTGAATGAAAACGGTCACCTTATCGGACTGAGCAGTAGCCTCCACCTGGAACAGGGTCCATTGATCGTAGGCATTCCCTTCCGGCGAACGGACTACGGTGGGCGCCCACCATTCTGTCCCACCAGTCGGATCAATCCCTACCCAGATGTGCATAGGGGCCGGGTTATTGGAGAGAGTGCCGGTCGGGCATTGGTTCCAGGTCTCTGAGGAAGCGGGCATACAGGACCAGGTTTGAATCCAAACGCCGAACCGCAAGCGGGTTCCTGGAGTGATCCCACTGACCTGCTGATACAATCCCGCCTCGTGCTGGCGGTTCCAGGAGAAGTACTTCTGGGAGAGGCGTCCGGAGCGAACGCGGTACGGGTACTCAATGGCATCCACCCCCCGAAACTCGGGGCGTCCCCAGGCACAACGAACATCTCCCTGACAATAGTCCGGCGCCGCGGCGTAGGAAGGAGGATTGTCCAGATAAAACGCGCGCCATCCTGGCGCGATCTGGACTTCCGGAATGCCGTCCTGGAAAGGCCAGGCCTGGCCTAGTTCGCCTTCTTCGAAGTTTCCGTTTCGCAGCAGGTTAGGACCTTCCTGGCCATAGATAGGCTGCTGGAAACTGACCAGAAGAGCCAGGGTCAGGATGATCCATCCAACTCGCAAGTACTTCATATTCCAGCCTCCAATTTTATCCATTTTAACTGGCAGGACTTTGCTGATTATAACATAGCCGGGGCAAAAGGCAAGCCAACGGTCGGCATCTCCAAAGTCCTGGTCAGCGGGTGATTTCCACCCGGCCCAGGACGATGAATTCCCCCCCATCATCCAATCGCAACCGCTCACCAGTATTCTCGGTGTAGAGACCCACGCGAACTGTGAGGGGGCCAGAGAATCCCGGTGGAATTCCCACCCCGTGGCGGTCCCGAACGATCATCCCGGCCGATGACGGGGCGACACTCGGCAGCGGCGCGTCGTGTTGTGCCACCAGTTGACCGTCTTCGGATATCAGGTGCACAAATACTTTCAGGGGCCCAGAAGGTAATTCCCCGATGCGCCAATCTAACTCTATAGCAGCTCCCGACCGAACTGTCGGGGTGAAGCGGGCCTTTACCAGTTCTACCTGACCGTCAGCAAACTTTCTCCCCACGGAGGTCTCTATCAGCGGTTCGTGAAGCACAACGTAGCCCAGGACCAGCGATTCGCCTGACCACCCTTCCCACATTGGATACAGGCGGGTATGGGCAGAAAGCCAGTTGCGCAGGTCGTTGTTGGCCCCAACCGTGCCCTTGTACAGCACAAACCACAGGCGCGAGTGCTCTTCCATCGCTGCTTCTGCCCGCGCGGCAATGACGGTCATCGGCTCCACAATCGGGTCCCAGCGCAGGGCGTAGGACCAGGGGGCTCCCTGGCCTCCCCGGCTCTGTTCATACCAGCCTGCCCGAGCGAGGTTGTTGAAAAACACCAGGTCGTCAGGCCAAAGGTGAGGGGCAAGATACCGCCAATCCTCGGTCGGGTCAAAGGGGTCCACCACCTCCAGCATCTTGGCATATACGGCTGTCCGCACCGGCCAGAAGGTAGCAACCAGCACAACCCCCGCAAGTACCAGTAGCCACCATTTTCTTTTATACAGGTGACTCAGCGCCCAGGCCAGGGCCAACCCCAGAAACGGGGCCACCGGGACGAAATGGCGCACAGCGAAAAAGCGAACTGCCTGAGCGCCGTACGAAACGCCTACCACCGCCAGGGCAATTCCCAGAAGCGGGAACAGAATCGGGGTCCACTGGCGCAAGGGTGCCAGCAGGAGCCCTATAAACAAAAGTCCGCCGACCACCCAGACCGCTGCCCAACCCCGGCCGTAGGCAAATACCAGCCCGAAGATAGAGGGCCCCGTCAGTTCCCACGTCTGGCGCAGGGCGTTGGTCAACGGGCCAGGCTGAATCCGGTTCTGGAGCGTCCCGGCGGCGTAGACCAGCCAGGGGGCAAAGAGGAGCACGGCGACCCCGCCGGAGAGGAGGACCGTCCGCCAGGCGCGCCGGTGGACAAGCAGAGCGTAGAGATAGAGAGCCAGCAGAGGCCAGACGGTGTAGTAGAGCAAGTACAGGGCCAACGCTGTGGCGACGCCGGATAGTACCGCCTCGGGCCAGGATTCTGGCCTGCGGGTAGCCCGTAACAGCGCCCAGGTCGCCAGCAGAACACCCACAGCCGTCCAGGCATACATGCGGTTGACCTGTCCGTAGTAGACGAGAAGGGGAAGGACCGCATTGCAGCAGGCGGCAATGCGCGCCAAGCGCCGGTCCGAGGTCCAGGCCAGGGCAGCAACGTAGGTTAGGGCAACCGTCAGGACACCCGCCAGGACGGCCTGATAGCGTATGGCGTATACGCTGATCCCGACAAGGGACTGCCAGACTTTGTAGAAGATGTAGAAGAGAGGGGGATGCCACTCTAAGGCCGCAATGGGGATAAGGTCGGGCCAGGGTAATTGCCCATGGGCGATCGTCCACCCCTCGTCCCACCGGAGTACGGGAACATCCAGAGCATACACCCGCAGGACAAACGCCGTTAAGCAGATAGCAACCAGCAGCACCCAGCGATCTGATGGTTTAACAGGTTCCGATCGGCGATTGTCCATTCGCCTTTCAGACGGCTACGGAGATATCAAAAATCTGCAGGTGCCGGACATTTGTCCGAAAACAAAGCGCCCGGCGCCTGCAGGATGAGGGTGATCAGTTGACAAATTATCGGCGGCGGGATAAGGCATACACAATTCCCACAATCACCGCCAGGACCAGGAGAAGGATACCGGCAATGCCAGCCATTCCCTTCAGAGTCTGAATTATGGGCGATTCCGGTTTTGTGGGAGAAGAGGGAGTAAGAACGACACCAGGAGTATCTGTAGCCGTCTCCCCGCTGCGCCGAGCGCCAAACGCGACATCCATACGGGCCGCGCCCCCCAGAGCCGCCGCCATATCGGACGGCCCACTGGAAACATAGCCGGCGGGGGGCTGGATGGTCACCCGATACGTGTTCGGGTTCAGGCCGGAGAAGCAGTACGGCTCACTGACCCCATCGGTAGTGTACTGTCCGATCAATCCAGCCGCCGTACCCAGGGAGATGATCGTATTGGGTAACAGTTCCTCCGTCTCCGGCTGGCGGAAAGTATCACCGTTCCGGTCGTGAAAGGCCAGCACACAAATCTGGCCGGTTTCCGGTGTAGGCGACGGCTCCGGCGTGGGAGGCGCAGGAGGTTGAGTAGGGGCCGCGGGTTGAGTGACCTGGATTTTCACCCAGAGTTCGCTGCCGGGGATACGCGTGCCTCCGGCCTGGATTGCCCAGGTGCCGGTGTAGTTGCCGGGCGCCGCGGGCGCTACCAGGTTCACACTGATTTCTTTCACTTCGCCCGGATTCACCCGCCCGATGGGCAAACTATCCGGGCCCCCCATCTTTTCTCCACCAGCGAATACCAGGACCGTGTTATCCGGCCATGCATCCGTGCCGGTATTGCGCACCCGCCAGGTCTTGGTGAACGCGGCCCCGCCATCAAACACTGTACCATCCGGCACTGTCTCCCCCACAAAGGCGGCCTGGAAACGCGGTCGGGTGGGCGTGTTAGTGGGAACCGGGGTAGGAGTTGCCGCCGGCGCCGCCACCACCAGTTCCGCATCGTCAAACCAGACATCGTTGTGCGCCAGAGGCATCTGGTTCGTGAGTCGGGCAGCGATGAAGACGGTAACTTTACCGCTGGCTCCCGCCGTCGCTTCCACCGAGACCCGCACCCACTGATCCAGCGCATTCACCGGCGCCGACCAGACGATACCCGAATCGTACCACAGGCCCTTCCCCTCGGGGTCAATCCCCACCCGAAAATTGGGGTTCCAGCCGCCATAGGATGGAGACCCCACCCCTTCGTTGCCGATATAAGCCCGGGCCCACACACTGAAGCGGAGGCGCGTCCCAGGGGCTACGTTCACCGTTTGCATCACCCCCGCGTGCCAGGGTTTATACTGGACGCCGACGGCCTGGGAAGAGGGCGCACTCCGAAACAGCCCATGACCCCTGAAGTCCCGCTCCACCCACCAATTCGGTCGGCAAGCGAAATCCCACGGAGACTGATTGGGGCCGCATTTGGCATCTCCGGAATCCTCGTGCCAGGGATACCAGTTCGGCGCCGTACCCCCTTCCCATGCATCAAAGCCGGGATTGGCCAGGAGGTTCTGGGCATAGGAGCGGGACGGTTGAGAAAATAATCCCAGCGCCAGCCCCAGAAGCAGGAAAATCGTACCGACGATTCGCGGCCAGTGTTTCATATCTTCACCCCCGCTTTCTGGCTTGCTATAACGTGTCAATTATAGCACAATCTGAAAGAAGGGCAAGCAAAATGGCAACTGGGGCTTGTGCAGCAAATCCCTTTTGGGGAGCAGCGTGCCTGCGAAGTCAAGGAGAGAGGGAGTTTGTGAGAGCAGCGAAGCCGCCTCCACAAACCCCACACCCCCCCCTTTCCCATAACACCGCGCAAGTTGCCTCGCGCGATATGTTGACCCATTACAAAGATCGGGTATACTTTAGAGTGAACTCTGGCTATGGCATCTATGATGTAAAGTGCCTTGCCACTTTAATCACCCCTATGTCCCAGCCACAGGAGGCCAGCCATGATCGGAGCTGAATTACTCGTCCAATGCCTCATTCAGGAAAAAGTCCGCTACATCTTTGGTATCCCCGGGGGGCAACTGTGCCCCATCCTGGATGCCGTCCGCCGCATGGGGCCTGCGGCGGGCATGGATTTCGTGATGACCCGCCACGAACAGGCCGCCGCCCATATGGCTGATGCTTACGCCCGCGTCAGCGGGGAACCCGGCGTCTGCATAGGCACCGTCGGGCCCGGCGCCGCCGACCTGGTCCCGGGCGTCTACGCTGCCTGGGCCGATTCCATTCCCCTTATCGTCCTCGCCGCCCAGAACCAGACCTGGAAGAGTTACCCCGAACGGGGTTCCATGCAGTCTCTCAACCAGGTGGACCTCTTCGCCCCCATCACCAAATGGAGCGTCCGGGTGGTCCACTGGAAGCGTATCCCCGAACTGGTCCAGCGGGCTTTCCGGATCGCCGTCTCCGGCCGCCCCGGCCCCGTCTTCCTGGACCTGCACGTGGATATCCTGGTCTCCCACGTGGACGAGTCCGAACTGGTCTACAAACCCTGGCCGCCCCGCCGGTACCGGGCCGAACAGGGACCCGTCGCCCCGGCCGACCTGATAGAGGAAGCGGCCTGCATGCTGATGGAGGCGGAGCGCCCACTGATCCACCCCGGCGGCGGTGTGCTCCGCTCTGGTGCCTGGGACGAGGTGCGGGAACTGGCGGAGTACCTCTCCGCGCCGGTGACCACCTCTATGGGCGCCACAGGCGTCCTGCCGGAGGACCATCCTCTCTGCCTGATCGCCGGAGGTTACGGCGCGCTGGGCGCCCAGAACGAGGCCGATGTGGTCCTGCTGATCGGCGGCCGCATGGGGGATGTGGATTTCTGGGGTCAGCCGCCGATGTGGGGTGAGCCGGACGTCCAGAAACTCATCCAGATAGATATTGAGCCGGGAAACATCGCCCTCAACCGGCCCGTGGACCTGGCCCTGATCGGCGACGCGAAAGCCACCCTGCGCGCCCTGATAGAGGCGGTCAAGCGCCGGACCCCGCCGATTCCGGAGCGTCCCCAGATGGCCCTCTACCGGGCCGCCCAGCAATCCTGGCTGGAGAACTTTGAGAAACAGGCCGCGTCGGATAAAAAGCCCATCCATCCCCTGCGCCTGATCCGGGACGTGCGCGCTTTCTTCCCCCGCGACGCTATTTCCATTGTGGACGGGGGCAATACGACCGTCTGGGCCCACTACCTGAACCGTATCTACGCCCCGCGCTCGTTCCTCTGGGCCGCCGATTCGGGGCATCTGGGGACGGGGCTCCCCTACGCCATCGGCGCCAAACTGGCCGCGCCGGACCGGATGGTCTACGTCATCTCCGGCGACGGTTCCTTTGCTCTGAATATGCAGGAACTGGAGACGGCGGCGCGGTTGAGACTCCCCTTCGTGGTCGTGATTGCCAACGACCGGCAGTGGGGGATGATCAAGGCGTCCCAGATGGCCAACTACGACGCCCGCTACATCGGGGTGGACTTCACCGATATCCGCTACGACGAGATCGCTCGTGCCTGCGGCTGCTGGGGGGAACGGGTGGAGGATCCGAAAGAAATCACGCCTGCGCTGGAACGGGCGGTCGCTTCCGGCAAACCCGCCGTTCTGGATGTGATGATTGACCAGTGGGCCAACCTCACCCCGCCCGACCTGGAAAACCTGGCCGCGGTGTGGATGGAGGGATGCGAACTGCCGGATTAGGTCGCCGCAATTCGGCTCTTGCGGAGAAAAGATGGGGGTTCGGAGCGGCAAAAGTCCCGCTCAGAACCCCCTATTTGCGTTTGACAAATTCTCCCTTTTGTGGCATAGTAACGACGGGGTGAATCATGGTCAGGATAGAACCTGTCCGAACCCGTCGGGACCTGAAGTCCTTCGTCACTTTCCCCTGGCAGGTATATCGCAATGATCCCAACTGGGTGCCGCCCCTGATCTCCGACCAGATGCGCACCCTGGACCCCGAGCGCAATCCTTTTTTCCGCCACGCGGACGTGGCGCTTTTCCTGGCCCGTGAGGGACGGGAGGTAGTCGGGACAGTCGCCGCGTTTGTGGACCATCGCGCCAACGAGTATCGGGGGGAATCCGTCGGGGGATTCGGCTTCTTTGAAGTGGTGGACGATTACTCGGCTGCCGCGGCGCTCCTGGATGCCACCCGGGAGTGGCTGAAAGGGCATGGCGCAACGGTAATGCGCGGTCCGATGAACTTCAGCCACTCCGATCACGGCGGTCTCCTCATCGCCGGAGCGGATTGCCCTCCCGTGATGCTGGAGTCCCATAACCCTCCCTACTACCCCGAGTTCCTGGAACGCTACGGGATGGAAAAGCACACCGATTTCTACGCCTACCGGATATTCCGGCATCAAATCGGTGAAAACCTGGAACATGTGCCGCCGGAGATTTTCCAGGTGGCGGAAGCGGCACGCCGTCTCAGCAAGGTAACTCTCCGCCAGATCCGCCTGGATCAGTGGGATCAAGAGGTGCGGATTATCTGGCAGTTGTTCAACGAGACCCTGAAGCATTTTCCGGACTATGTTCCGATGTCGGAAGAGGATTTTGCCCGCCTGGCGCGGCCGCTGCGGCGGCTGATGGACCCGGCGATGGCGCTCATCGCCGAAGTGGATGGGGTGCCCGTTGGCTTCGGCATCGCCATCCCGGACATCAACCGGGTGCTCATTCACCTGAACGGCCGGATATACCCGTGGGACTACCTGCGGGTACGCCGGCTGATGCGGCAGATTGACGTGGCCTCTTTCAAACTGATGGGAGTTGTGGACCGCTACCGGATGCGCGGGATAGATGCGCTCCTGTATCTGGAAGTGATCCGCGGATTTGTTCAGGGGGGATATGCCTGGCTGGACGGATCGGTCACGGGGGAATACAACCTGATGATGAATCTCGTTGCCCAGCGATGGGGAGCGGAGCGCTACAAGCAGTTCCGAATTTATCAGCAATCCCTGTAACGGACTGACCAAACCTCAGGAGGTCCCAATGCCCAGGATCACCTTTGAGGAGTTCCGTCGGATTGTTGCCGAAGAACTGGATGTAGACGAGTCCCGGGTGGTGCCGGAGGCGTCCTTTCTGGAGGACCTGATGGCCGATTCCATCCAGTTGGTGGAGATGATGCTCCATCTGGAAGAGATGGGCATTCTCATCCCGATAGAAGCGGCCTGGCAGGTGCGCACCGTAGGAGACGCCTACCGCCTCTATACCGAAGCCATGGAATCCAAACCCAGGCCCACCCCGTAACCTGCAACCTTGAATCTGCAATCTGCAATCTTGAATCTGCAATTTGCAATCTGCAATTTGCAATCTGCAAT
>CAKZOY010000028.1 GCA_937138275.1 uncultured Chloroflexota bacterium | reverse complement strand
AGGGCCAGGACGTAGGCGTCGGGGTTCAGGTACCGCCGGGCCACCACCAGCACCCGCTCCGGCGTGACCGCCCGGATCAGGTCGCGGTAGCGCTGAAGGTAATCCAGCCCCAACTGATACCGTTCCATATCCAGGATCGCCCCGGCGACGCCGTCGTTGGTCTCCAGCCGCAGGGGAAGACTGCCCGTCAGGAAGGCCTGGCTATCCGCCAGTTCGTCCGCGGGCACCGGTTCCTGAACGATGCGGCAGATCTCGGCGCGGATGCTCTCCAGCGCCCGCTCCACATTGACCGGATTGACCCCGGCGATGACCGTCCAGGGGCCGGGGCCCTTCCCTCCCTCCACCCGGCTGTAGGAATAGTAGGCCAGCCCCTGTTCGTCCCGCACTTTGTCCCCTAGGCGGCCCATCATCCCGAAGACGCCCAGGACGGTGTTGCAGACCATCGCGTCCAGAAAATCCGGGTCGGTGCGGGCGGGGCCGGGGTAGCCCAGGACGATGTCGGTCTGGGTCTTGCCGGGGATGGGGACGAATTTCTGCCGTACCTCCTCCGGCGGCGGGACGGGAGGAAGGGGAGAACGGTCGGGGCTGGGACCGTCCCAGTCGCCGAAGGTCCGTTCCACCATTTCCACGGCGCGCTCCGCCTCCACCGCCCCCACTACGGTGATGACCATCCCCCGAGGAGTGTAGTGGGCGCGGTAGAAACTGCGCAGGTCATCAGCCTGCAGGCGGGAGACGGTCTCTATGTAGCCATCCACACTTCGTCCGTACGGGTGGCCCGGCGGGTAGGCCAGTTCGCGAAACGTCAGCGCAGCCATCCGCCGGGTGTCGTGGGCCCGCTCCTCCAGGTCGGTGATGATCTCCCCGCGCAGTTTATCCACTTCTTTCTCAGGAAAGACAGGGTTGCGGAGCACATCCGCCAGAACGTCCAGGATGCGGGGAAGGTCCTCGGCAAGGCACTTGGCGCCAAAACCGGTGCTTTGGACCCCCGCGGAAATCCCAAAGGACGCTCCCACCGATTCCACTTCCTCATAAATCTGATCAAAGGTGCGGTGAGTGGTGCCGCGGGAGAGGGCAGAAGCGGTGAAGGCCGCCAGACCGGCCTGCTCCGGCGCTTCGTCGCGGGAGCCCACTTCCAGGTAGCCGCTGACCACCACCGTGGGGTTGGTGGGGTTTTCCCGCACCAGGACAACGATGCCGTTGGGAAGTTCGCGGCGAAGGATGTCTTCGGGACCGGGAATGGAGTTCACTCTCTCTCCAGAAGATCCGGGTTTTACGAGGGCAAAGTCATTTAGTTCAGATCACCGATTCAGGAACGACCTGGAACTGCACGGGGAGAATTGCCGCCAGATTCAGATGTCGGGACGCATCCAGAATCTCAATGCCCACAATCCGATCCTCTTCACCGATATCCAGCACCATATGTTCTGCCACCCGTCGGTTGATCACCGGTTGCTTCCGCTCGTCCAGGCGAATATACAGCAGGTCCTTACCAATATCATATAAAATTTGCACTTTTCAATCCTCCCACTTACCATAGAAAACATAGACTGTTACCGTGACAATGGTATTCGCCTCAATTGTGTAAATCACTTCCACACGTTTCTGCTCGTAAAACTTACCCATTCGCTCCTGCTGGAATTCAAAAACCTTTGCCTTTCCCAAGCATCTACTTTTGGCAGGGAAAGGAATACCACTCTGAATGACCTCAATAATCTCCTCCTCACTTGCGCCGCGCTCTTCTGCGCGCTCCAGCGTGTGAGGGTCTATCCGGATTTTCATCTCTGGGATCCCCGGCAGTTGTGCCCTTGCGCCCTGCGACTTTTTCTCGCATATCGCTTATCGCGTATCGCAAATCGCCTCCTGCCCCCTGCGCCCTGCGCC
>CAKZOY010000027.1 GCA_937138275.1 uncultured Chloroflexota bacterium | reverse complement strand
ATGGGAAGAACGTCCTCCTGGTCCGCCATCAGGGCCAGGTCTACGCTGTGGCCGCCCGCTGCCCGCACATGGGCGCGCCGCTGAAACGGGGGCGCATCACCGACGACGGCGCCATCGTCTGCCCCCTGCACCGCAGCGCTTTTGACCTGCGCACGGGCGACGTCAAGGACTGGACGCCCTGGCCCCCGGCTGTCGGCTCCGTCCTGGGCACCCTGCGGCGGGAGCGCGCGCTGCCCGTCTTCCCGGTCAAAATAGAAAACGGCCGGGTCTGGGTGGGATTGGAGGAGTGATGAAGAGAACATCCCCAACGCGGCGGCGCCGGGCTGTTGCCCTTCTGCTGGCGGCCGGCCTGGCGGTTCTTTTCGCCGCACCCGTCCTGGCCCATCAGCCGTTCTTTGAGGAGGAGGACATCCCGCCGGATCGGCCCTGGGCCATTGCCGACCCGACCGTCTCCACCGCGGTCTATGCCACCCTGGAGTCCCCGGCCGATGTGGACGTCTTCGCCTTTGAGGGACGGGCAGGGCAGGGCGTGCTGCTCTCCATTGTCGTCCCCCAGATTCCGGGGCAGGAGTCCTTCGCCCCGATGATAGCCCTCATCGGCCCCGGCCTTCCGGCGGCCGGTGGGGCGATCCCGGCCGTCGTGCCGGTCGCCCCGGGGGAAGGGGTAGAGGTGATCCCGCCGCCGGAGGGGGCGCCGTCCACTTTCTTTGAGCCCTTCACCCGCACATCCTACTGGGAGCGGCAGGAGCGCCGCGTCCCGCTCCCCGCCGACGGGCGCTACCGGGTCGCCGTCTGGCATCCGCTGGGGGCAGTGGGGCGGTACGTCTTCGTGACCGGCGACGCGGAGCGCCCGGGGGGGGACCCGGCCTTTATGGCGAAACTGCGGGCCTACTGGACGCCCGTCGGCAGTTCGCCCCCGCCGCCCTCGGTGGGGACGGTTCTCCTGTGGGTGCTGGTGGGATTCCTCGCCGGGTCGCTTCCCTTCTCCGTCTGGATCGGGCGCCTGGTCGCTCGCGCCGACGTCCGTCGGTACGGCGACGGCAACCCCGGCGCCACCAACGCCTGGCGGGCCGGGGGATGGAAGGCCGGCCTCCCGGCCCTGCTGCTGGACTACCTGAAGGGCGCAGTGCCGGTATCCCTGGCCCACTTCGCCGCGGGACTTTCCGACTGGGCGCTGGTGCCGGTGGCGCTGTCGCCGGTTTTCGGCCACGCCTTCTCGCCGTTCCTGGGCTTCCGGGGCGGCAAGGCGGTCGCTGCCACCTTCGGCGCCTGGACCGGCCTCACCATCTGGGCCGGCCCAACGGTGCTGGGCCTCTCGCTGGGGCTGTTCTACGCCCTCAACGCCACCGACGCCTGGTCGGCGGTCCTGGGGCTTTTGGGCCTTCTGGCCTACCTGCTGGCTTCCAGCGCTCCGGCCCCGTTTCTGGCCGTCTGGGTGGGGAATCTCGCCCTGATCCTGTGGAAGCACCGCCGCGACCTGCGGACGCCGCCCCGTCCCCGGCCGTGGCTCCGCCGCCTGTGGAGAAAGGGACGATGACCGATTCCTGGCTCTCGCACCAGTTCAGCCTGACCGTCTTTCTGGGCGTCCTGCTGCTCATCGTCCTGAGCAACCTCTGGGCGCTGCGACGGTTGCGGAAAGACGCCGCGCCTCCGGCAACCCCGCGCGTCTCCATCCTCGTTCCGACCCGGAATGAGCGGGAGACGGTCGCCACCGCCGTGCGTTCGCTCCTGGCCCAGGACTACCCCAACTTTGAGGTGCTGGTGCTGGACGACCATTCCACCGACGGGACGGAGGAGGAACTGGCGATGCTGGCGGCGGAAGACCTCCGCCTGCGCGTCCTGAAGGGGAAACCGCTCCCGGAGGGCTGGCTGGGGAAACACTGGGCCTGCCACCAACTGGTAGAGGCGGCGAATGGCGACCTGCTCCTCTTCACCGACGCCGACACCCGCCACCGCCCGGAGACGCTGCGCGCGGCGGTGGCGGAACTGCTGAA
>CAKZOY010000026.1 GCA_937138275.1 uncultured Chloroflexota bacterium | reverse complement strand
CCTGTTGCCCGGTCAGGTTCAGCCCCAGCCAGGCCGGCCGCGCTACGTCTGTCCGGAGGAAGGCTGCTCCTTTGAGTGGTACGTGCGGGTCGTCGGGCGGCCGGTGCCCCCCTGCCCGGTGCATCGCAAGCCTCTGATCCCGGCGGAGGAGAAACCGTGATCGGCCGCTTTCAGGAAACGCTGGCCGGACGGGCGGCGGAACGCTGGGTGGAGACGCTCTTCACCCCGGCCACCCTCTTCTGGGCCGGTGGGATGGTGGCCTACGCCGGACGGGTGGGCTGGAAGGCCATCCAGGACTGGTTCCTGGGGCAGCCCGTTCCGCTGCAGGTAGCGCTCCTGCTGGCCGTTCCGCTGCTCATCGGGGCATCGGAGGCGGTGATGCGCCGCCTTCAGTTGGAGTTGCTGCGCTGGCTGGAGGGGTACTGGCCGGGCGCCCACCTCCCTTTCCTTCCCACCGCCTGGCTCTACCGCCTGGGCCGCAGGTGGCAGCGCTGGCGGTTTGACCGAGCCGAAAGGAAATGGCAGCAGTTGCAGGGGCTGCTGGAAAAGGGAAGCCTATCCCCAGATCAGCGCGGTCGGCTGGCCGCGCTGGAAGGGTTCCTGCGCCGCTTCCCCAACGATCCGGGCGACATAATGCCCACGGCGTTGGGGAATCTCCTGCGGGCCGCCGAGACGCGCCCCTGGCACAAGTACGGGCTGGATGCGGTGGCCCTCTGGCCGGTCTTCTGGCTGGTGTTGCCGAAAGAGGCGCGGGAGGATATCGCCACCGCCCGCGCCGAACTGGATGGGGGGGTACGATTCCTCGCCTGGAGCCTTCTGTTTGCCGTGTGGGGAATCTGGGCCTGGTGGGCGCCCCTGGTGGCGCTGGGAATGGCGTGGCTGGCCTGCAATGCTCTGCGGGGCGCCGCCGAGACCTATGGGGCGCTGGTGGAGGCTGCCTTTGATGTGCACCGCACCGCCCTCTACCGCGCCCTGCGCTGGCCCCTGCCGCCCAACCCCGCCCAGGAGCGGGCGCTGGGGGAGAAACTGAGCGCCTACCTGCGCAGCGGTTCCCACGCCTCCTGGCCGCCGTTTGCGGACGCCGATTAGCCCGGCCCTGCGCGGAGGATGACGGTTCCCCTTCATCCGTCTCCTTCCGCGTTCATCCGCACCCCTCGCGTCTTGCTTCGCCTGCAACCCGAACCCCCGGGATGTGATTTCCCACCCTTTGTGGTAAAATAAGCACGCGCATCCAGCAGAAGCCGCAGAATCGCCCAGAAATACTTATGTCCGTAACTGTTCAGGCTATTGTCCTTCAGCGATTGAAATCGCTCCTCAAGGGCTTGCCGCCGGGCGTCCACCGGCGTGGACGCCGCCCCGGCGACCGCGCAGGCGGTCGCCCGGCACGAAGTGCCCTCCAAGGGCGGTTTCAACCGCTGGCTGAACAGTTACCTTATGTCCTTCGTGGCGACGAAACAAAACACCAGTCAGGAGGAACAATGCTGCATCGGGATTACCGCGACGTCCCGGCCGAACCGGCCGGTGAAGGGATCACCATTCGCTGGATTATTGGCAAACCCCAGGGTGCGCCCAACTTCGCCCTGCGGGTGATTGAGTTCGCCCCGGGGGCCGTCTTCACCCCCCACCAGCACCCCTACGAGCACGAAATTTTCGTCCTGGAGGGGGAAGGAGTCGCCGAAGGGCCGGAGGGAGAAGTCCCCATGCGCCCCGGCGTCGCCCTGTACATCCCCCCGAACGAGCGCCACGGCTACCGCAACGTCGGCGCGGGGCCTTTGCGCTTCATCTGTGTCATCCCCCACCCTGAGGAGTCCTGATGGCCGTACCCGACCTGACCTTTCTGCACGCGCCCAGCCTCTACGACTTCCGGAAGCGGGCCACCCTCTGGGGCCCCATCTCCGACGTCGTCCCGTCCACCCCCATCTACGACATGTACCCCATCGGCTTCGCCGCCCTCTGCGATTACCTGGAGCGCCACAACTTCCGTACCCGTATCGTCAACCTGGCCGTGCGGATGGTCCGCTCCGAGAAGTTTGACGCCGAGCGCTTCATCGCCCGCCTCTCCTCCCGCACCTTTGGCATAGACCTGCACTGGCTGCCCCACGCCCAGGGCGCGCTGGAGATCGCTCGCATCGTCCGCCAGCACCATCCCGATACCCCCATCATCTTCGGCGGGTTCTCGGC
>CAKZOY010000025.1 GCA_937138275.1 uncultured Chloroflexota bacterium | reverse complement strand
TTTTCTCCCCCCTCCCCATGGGCGCAGCGTCAATCTAATCAAGCCGGTAAAGGGAAATTGACACCCCGGAACAACAGGGTATAATACGGCTCGCTGGCGGAAAGCCGGGTGCTCTGTCTCCTAAAATATGACCGAGTGGTATACGAATCCGCAAACCGGCCTGCGCGTCGGGCTGGTACTCATCGCCGCGATCCTGCTGGTGGACGGCGGCCTGATCGCCTGGGTCGCCACCCGACCGGTGGACGGGCTGACGTTCCTGGGCGGGCTCTTTGTCCTGGGGAGCTTGGTCGCCATCGCCGTGCTGGGCTACTGGATCAGCAGCCTGGTCCAATCGGCCTACGTCCTGGACCGCAACGCGCTGGTCATCCTCTGGGGGCCCAGCGAACACGTCGTTCCGCTGCCCCAGGTGCAGCGGGTGGTGCTGGGGGAGGAGGTAACCGGCCGCGTACGTTTCCGGGGCATCCGCTGGCCCGGCTACTGGGTCGGCTATGGACACATTGAAGACATCGGCCCGGTCCTCTTCTTTGCCACCGCCCCCCTGGAAGAGCAGATTTTTCTGGTCACCCCCGGCCTGGCCTACGGGATTTCGCCGGAGGACCGGGAGGGATTCCTTCGCACGCTGACCACCCGCATGCAGATGGGGCCGACCCAGTTGGTGGAGCAGACCTCCCACGGGTCGGCCTTCGCCCGCTGGGAACTCTGGCAGGATCGGATGGCGCTGGGGCTGCTGATCGGCGGACTGGGGGCTCTGCTGGCGCTGACCGGTTTCTTGTGTTTCCGCTTCCCCGACCTTCCTCCACTGCTTCCCCTGCATTTTGACGCCGCGGGGGTACCGGACCGCCTGGGCGTGCGCGGACAGATTTTCTTCATCCCCCTGATCGGGCTGATCGTTCTGACCCTCAATGGGATACTGGGAGGGTTGCTATACCGTCAGGAACGTCTGGCCGCGTACTTTCTCTGGGGCGGCGGGTTGATGATGCAGGTTCTGTTCTGGGGCGCCGTTCTGGGGATTCTGGCCGCGTTGTAGCCCCCCACAAGCGGGGAGATTGAATCTTTTCCTGAACTATTCAGGCTATTGTCCTTCCGCGATTGAAATCGTCCCTCAGGGGCTTGCAGCCGGGCGTCCACCGGCGTGGATGCCGCCCCGGCGACCGCGCAGGCGGTCGCCCGAACAAAGCGTCCTCCGGGGGCGGTTTCAACCGCTGGCTGAACAGTTACCTTTTCCGAGCCATCCGCGTCCCATCAGGAGGTCCTGTGAGCGAAGGGGACAAACCCACAGAATACACCATTGTCGTCCGGGTCATCCGGCAGGAAGGCCACTGTGCCGCCGGTCACCAGGTGGGCGACGAAATCGTCTTTGACGGGATGACCGTCCAGGGCAAAATCTGCATCAGCGCCCTCTACTCCATCCTGCCCAAAGTCTTCGCTATGCGCTACGGGGCACAGTTCCCCTGGCTGAAGGACCCGGACGTCGCCACCCACGCCTGCCCCGACGCCTGGAACCCCGTCGTCTTTGATGTACGGCGCATCCGGTGAACCGCCTGCTCTGTGGGATTCTGGTCCTGCTGACGGTCGGACTGGTCGCCTGTGCTGTTCCCGGCGCCACCCGTCCGACCGTCAAAATCGGGCTGGTGGCCCCCTTTGAGGGCCGCTACCGGGAAGTGGGCTATAGCCTCTTTGCCGCCGTCCGGCTGGCCCTGCGGGAAATCAACGCTGCGGGCGGCATCGGCGAGAGGAACCGCCGGTATTCGGTGGAACTGATCGCCTACGATGACGGCGCCGACCCCGATCAGGCTCGTCAACAGGCGGAGAAACTGGCGGTGGACCCCCAGGTGGTGGTCGTCATCGGTCATTTCCGGGAAGAGACGACGCGCGCCGCCCAGCCGGTGTACGCCGCCGAGGGGCTTCCTATGCTGGCCCCGGCGGTCACCGACCCGGCACTGACGGCGGGAAATGGGGTGGTCATCCGCATCGGCCCGGATGCCGATGAGATGGCGGCCCGAATGCTGGAGGGGGTGAGCGGCACGGCCGGACTGATCGGCGGGGAAGGCCCGCTGGGCCGAGCACTGCAGCGGGCCGCTGACGCGCAAGGCATCTCGCTCCACGTTTTTTCCCCAGACGGCCCCCCCTTGCCCGACCATCCGCCCTCTCCCCTCTTCTGCGACGCTCCCCCGGCCGACTGTGGGGAAGTTCTGGCCGCGCTGCGCGCCCGTGGCTGGCAGGGGGAGTTCATCGGCAGGCCGGACCTGGCCCTGGGGGAGTTCACGGCCGTTGCCGGAGAAGCGGCAATGGGCGCGCGGATGCTTTCGCCGTGGCCGTTTCCCCAGCAGGAGGCCGGTTGCGCCGATTTTGTCGCCGAATGCGCCCGTATCTCCCTGGGCATCCCCCCCGGCCCGCTGGCCCTTCCGGCGTATCAGGCCGCCCGGCGGGCCTTAGAGGCGCTGGCATGGGACATCGCCACCCATAACCGCCCGACCCGCGCCGGGGTCACCCAGGCCCTGGCCTCCGGCGCGGCGATGCCTCTCCCCGGCGGCCCATCCTGCCCGTTGCCCGCCACTCCTGCCCTGCACTGGTACCGCTTGGGCGCTAATGGATGGCAATCGTCGGAGTAGTTCAACAGCCACAAATCGCACGGATTTTCACGGAAAAAGTCACTCCGGTGAGTAGTGATTCTGGGCGAATGCCCTCTCACCCCCCTTGGTCCCTCGCTGCCCTGCGGGCGGGGG
>CAKZOY010000024.1 GCA_937138275.1 uncultured Chloroflexota bacterium | reverse complement strand
CCCGCAGGGCAGGGGGAGAGGGGGGACCAAGAGGGGTGAGGGGGATAAAGGGAATCCCTGGCAACAAAGAAGACTCGGAACGAACGCTCGGACTCCCATCAGGGCAAGGGATGGGATACGACTTTATGAGACTTTGTGAAAGACCAGGTGACACGACTTTAATGAGAATCAACAAGTGAAAGTGTCCTTGAGAAAGTGCACCACTTTTGAACACGAGCCCAACCCGATTTGACATATACCTGCATCTTGACTAAAATTACAACAACCCCCATGGGGCGAATGGAATTTCTGGCAACCGGCATTTCCCGACCCTATCCTTGCAGGTGACACTATGAACCCAAAAGAACCATGGTACGAACTGAAAAATGCGATCCGCTTTGAAGGAGAGCGAGTTTATGTGCTGGATGAAACTCGCCTGCGCGGCCCGGCGCTGGACCCGCTGGTCTACGCGGCGGTGTTCGGTGAAGGGGAAGAGCGGGCAGCCGCCCGTGCGCTCCTCTGGGAACTGGGCCAGGCCCTGGGCATCCGTCCTGCCTCCATTCACGACCTCTATATGGCGCGCGGGCGCGGCGAGACCTCCGCGAACTGGACCGTCCCGGCGATGAACCTGCGCACCCTCACCTACGATATGGCCCGTGCCGTATTCCGGGCGGCGCTATCGCGCAACGTCGGGGCGATGATTTTTGAAATCGCCCGCTCCGAAATCGGCTACACCGACCAGCGCCCCGCCGAGTACGCCACCGTCATCATCGGAGCCGCCATCCGCGAAGGCTATCGGGGCCCCCTCTTCATCCAGGGCGACCACTTCCAGGTGAGCGCGAAGAAATACGCCTCCGCTCCCGATGAGGAGGTCCAGGCAGTGGATGACCTAATCCGCGAGGCCATCGCCTCGGGCTTCTTCAACATAGACATAGATACCTCCACCCTCGTGGACCTGAGCCGCCCGACCGTCCCCGAGCAGCAGCGAATGAACTACGAACTCTGTGCCCGCTTCACGCGCGTCATCCGCGACCTCCAGCCCGCTGGGGTGACCATTTCGGTCGGCGGAGAGATCGGGGAAGTGGGAGGGCAGAACTCCACCGAAGAGGAACTGCGGGCCTTCATAGACGGCTACAACGCCTCTCTGCCCGACGGGATGGCTGCTCTGAGCAAACTGAGCATCCAGACCGGCACCTCCCACGGCGGTGTCGTGCTCCCCGACGGGACCCTGGCCCGGGTCAAGATTGACTTTGACACCCTGGAGCGGCTCAGCCGGGTAGCCCGAGAAGAATATGGCCTGGCCGGTGCCGTCCAGCACGGCGCCTCCACCCTGCCGCCGGAGGCGTTCCACAAGTTTCCCGAAGTCGGTACAGCGGAAATTCATCTGGCAACCGCCTTCCAGAACTACCTCTACGAACACCCCCTCTTCCCGGCCCCGCTTCGGGAAGAAATCTACGCCCACCTCCACAAACACCACGCCGGTGAGTGGAAAGAGGGCAAAACGGAAGAACAGTTCATCTACGAAGTACGCAAGAAGGCACTGGGGCCCTTCAAACGGGAAATCTGGAACCTGCCGGAGGACGTTCGGGCCGAAATCCGGCAGGGGCTGGAGGAACAGTTCCGATTCCTCTTTGAGCAATTGGGGGTTACGGACACGGCCGATCTGGTCGCCCGATACGTGCAAGCCCCCGAGATCCACAAAACCCCTGCTGATTTTGGGGCGGAGAAAGCACTCTCCATCAGCGAAGGGCTGGCGGATTAAAACAGGAATCCGTAGCGCTACGGAGCGAAGCGGAGTAGCGCATCC
>CAKZOY010000023.1 GCA_937138275.1 uncultured Chloroflexota bacterium | reverse complement strand
GTTTGTAGTCAGCCACGGAGCGCAGCGAAGTGGCGTTCGTAGTCAGCGCTGCGGAGTGGCGTTTGGGGTTTTGTCCGCCGGAGTTTCATCTTCCGGCGAGAAGGGGAGGCCACCTTCGCCCTCCCCCCGTTGCGGTTCTGGATTCTTGAAAGGAAATTCTATGAGAGCCCTAAAGACCGTCGTGTTGACCCTGTTTCTGTTGATGACGTCCTGCATCTGCTGCTCCTGGCTTCCGAACGTTGACCCGGAGCGCTGGCTGGACCCGCTCCTCTCGCTCGTGGAGCCGACGCCGGAAGAGCCACCGGTCACCCCGCAATTGACCCGCCAGCCCCTGCCTCCGGAGGCCCAGGAGACGGAGCGCTTGCTGGAGGAGACCCTCATCCCCGTCCGGGACCTCCACGAACTGGCGATCCGGTTGCGCGGCGTCCCGCCGGACATTCCCCGTACCGTCAACCCCGAGGGCGCGCCGGACTATTCCCTGGGGACCTGCCGTACTTTCCACGCCTCCAACGTGGACACCGACGAACAGTTTGAGGTCCGGGCCTGTCTGCGCTATAAGAACGACGTCCTCTATATGTGGGTGGAGGACGGGGTGAAGGTGGACGAGGCGGAACTGAAGGCCGCCGCGGACCTCTTCGCCCGCAAGACCTACCCCACCAACCGCGCCTTCTTCGGGACGGAGTGGAGCCCTGGGGTGGATAACGACCCGCGCCTGCACATCCTGCACGCCACCAATCTGGGGAGCACCGTCGCCGGGTACTATTCCTCGGCCGATGAGTTTGTCCCCATCGTCCGGGAAGACTCCAACGCAATGGAGATGTTTTACGTCAACATTGAGAACGTCGTCGTGAACGACGACTTCTACAACGGCGTCTTGGCCCACGAATTCCAGCACATGATCCACTGGTACAACGACCGCAACGAGGATACCTGGCTCAACGAGGGCTCGTCGGAACTGGCGGCGTACCTCAACGGGTACGACGTGGGCGGGGCCGACTACTCCTACTCCCGGCGACCGGATACGCAGATCAACTCCTGGCCCGAGGGTCCGGGCGCAGCCGGCGCCAACTACGGTGCCGCGTACCTTTTTATGGCCTATTTCCTGGACCGCTTCGGCGCCGAGTCCACCCGGGCCCTCATCGCCCATCCGGAGAACGGCCTCGCCTCGGTGGACGCGGTCCTGGCTGACCTGGGCACCGGGATGACGCATATAGACCTTTTCGCCGACTGGGTCATTGCCAACCTGCTGGACGACCCCGACCTGGCCGACGGGCGGTACGGATACCGGGAGATTGACCCACCCCCGATGAAGGTAGAGACCCGTCTGGATGCTTCGGACTACCCCGTCAGCCGGGAGGGAGGGGTTCATCAGTACGCTGTGGACTATATAGAGTTGAGCGGGAATCGTCCCCTGCGTTTCTCCTTCACCGGCTCCACCCTGGTGGGTCTGATGGATACTCGCGCCCACAGCGGGAAGTATCTCTGGTGGTCCAACCGGGGCGACGACTCCAATATGACACTGACCCGCGAGTTTGACCTGACGGGCGTGAGCAAGGCGACGCTGGAGTACTGGTGCTGGTACGACATAGAAGAGGACTGGGACTACGCCTACGTGGAGGTCTCCACCGACGGCGGCCGAACGTGGGAGATTCTGGTCACCCCGTCGGGGACGCCGGAGAACCCCAACGGCAACTCCTTCGGTTGGGGCTACACCGGCCGCAGCGGCGGCGGTCGGGCAGAGTGGATTCAGGAACAGGTAGACCTGACTCCTTATGCCGGCAAAAGGGTGCTGGTGCGCTTTGAGTACATCACCGACGACGCGGTCAACCGGCCGGGGTTCGCCCTGGACGATGTAGCCGTCCCCGAAATCGGGTACTTCTCCGATTTTGAGGCTGACGGCGGGGGATGGGAAGCCGCGGGCTTCGTCCGTCACGCCAACGTCCTTCCCCAGCGGTGGCTGGTGCAACTGGTGCTCTTCGGCCCCCAGACGACGGTGCGGCGGCTGGAGGTGGGGGCCGATGGGGCAGGAGAGTGGGAAATCCCTCTGGGAGGGGATACCGACCGGGCGATCATTGCCATCTCCGCCTACGCGCCCGTGACGACGGAGGCGGCGGCGTATCGGTATGAGGTGGAGTAGACAAGGATTCAAGGATACAAGGATACAGGGATACAAGGATACAGAGATATCAGGGAACGTGGATTATCTGGTCATCGGTCACATCACCC
>CAKZOY010000022.1 GCA_937138275.1 uncultured Chloroflexota bacterium | reverse complement strand
CGGAGGGGAAAACCACAAAGTACACAAAGTGCACACAAAGACCACGAAGGAAAAAATCTTGATTTTGTGCCCCTGTGGCTTCTCTTCCGGCATCATCCCCCCATTCACGCCTTACGTCTTTACGTCTTACGTCTTACGTTTTACGTTTTTACTTTTTACGCCCCTATCCCCTGCACTCCCTTCACCTTCTGGATCAGCCCCCCGATATCCGGTTCGCTGGCAGGGAACGGCAGGCCGAGGGGGTCGGAGACCGTCTCCTCCCCCAGCAGCGCGTAAAAGGCATTGAGCACTCCGTGAGCCAGCACGTCCAGATGATAGCCCCCTTCTAAGGTGAAGACGATGCACCCCCTGCAGAGTTCCTCCGCCATCGCGACCAGTTCCCGCGCGATACGGGCGTAGCCCTGCAGGGAGAGTTGCATCATCGCCAGGGGGTCCTGCCAGTGGGAGTCGTAGCCTGCGGAGACCAGGATGAGGTCGGGGCGGAAGCGGCGGGCCAGCGGCCAGACCAGTTCCTCGTAGATGCGGGCAAAGCCCTCATCCCCCACCCCCGGCGGAAGCGGGACGTTGAGCAGGGTCCCGGCCCCATCGCCGACGCCCGTCTCCTGCCAGTGCCCGGTGCCGGGGTAGTAGGGGTACTGATGGGTGGAGAAGTAGAAAACCGAGGGGTCCGCCTCAAAGATGGCCTGGGTGCCGTTGCCGTGGTGGACGTCTATATCGGCGATGAAGATGCGCTCAATCCCGGGAAAGGTCTGCGCGTGGCGGGCGGCGACGGCGACGTTGTTGAAGAGACAGAACCCCATGCCCCGGTCGGGCAGGGCGTGGTGGCCCGGCGGCCGGACGAGGGCAAAGCCGTTGCGGACTTCCCCCTTCAGGACAGCCTCCACCAGGGCCAGGAGCCCTCCGGCGGCCATCCGCGCGGCATCGTAGGAGCGGGCGTTCATATACGTATCCGCATCCAGGTGCCCGCCGCCCCGTTCGGCCACCCGCCGCACCAGGGCGATATAGGCAGGGGTATGCACCCGGGCCAGTTCCTCCTCCGTCGCCGGGCGCGCGGCCACCGGCGTCAGGCGATCCAGCACCCCGTTACTCCGGAGGACGTCCATAATCCGCTCCAGCCGACGGGCGTTCTCCGGATGGCCGGGCTGGTTATGCTCCAGATAGACGGGGTGGTAGACGTAACCGGTCGCCATAAGCCCTTCTCCTTTCGCCGACAGATAAGGTTGCGGCGGGCGGCGTTGCCGCCCGCCGCAACCGGCCATCCCTTATTCCTCCCCGTCGCTTCCGCCACCGATCGCCGGAACGACCGCCGCCTCCAGCGGCGCCCCGCCGGCCACCTCCAGCCCGCGCCGGCTCTGGCCGATGGCCCAGACGAAGAGGACAAGCAGGATGAGCCCCGCCACCGCCAGCGCCACCGGCTGGTTCCGGTACTGCACCAGCAGCGGCGCCGCCAGCAGACTCACCAGGTTCACCACCTTGATCATCGGGTTCAGGGCGGGCCCCGCCGTGTCCTTCAGCGGATCGCCCACCGTGTCGCCGACGACACCGGCCTTGTGCGCCTCGGAGCCCTTGCCTCCCAGATGACCGTCCTCAATGTACTTCTTGGCGTTGTCCATCGCCCCACCGGCAATCGCCATAAAGACCGCCAGCAACTGCCCGGAGAGGATGACGCCCGCCAGGAACGCGCCCAGCGCCTCCACCTGGAAGAGGACGCCCACCAGGAGCGGGAGGGTGACCGAGAGGACGACCAGGCTGACCAGTTCCTTCTGGGCAGCGGCGGTGGTGATGGCGACCACCCGGCCGTAGTCGGGTTTCACCTTCCCCTCCATCACGCCGGGGATGCGGAACTGCCGCCGCACCTCCTCTACCACCAGCGACGCGCCCCGACTCACCGCCCGCAGGGCGAAGGCGGAGAACAGGAACGGCAGCGCTCCACCCACCAGGAACCCGATGACGCCCTCCAGCAGAGAGACCCGGATACCCGTCGTCAACAGCCACTGCTGGGTGGACACGCCCAGCCGTTCCTGTACCAGCGAAACATCGGTAACGAAGGAGAAGAACAAACTGGTTGCCGCAATGACCGCCGACGCAATGGCAATCTGCTTGGTGATGGCCTTGGTGGTGTTCCCCACCGCGTCCAGTTCGGCCATAATGTGCATCGCGCCGGGGTCGGCATGGACCATCTCCGCGATGCCGTTGGCGTTATCGGCGATAGGGCCATACGAGTCCATCGCCACGTTGTTCCCCGTGTGGGAGAGCATACCGATGCCGATCGTCGCCACGCCGTAGAGCATATACAGGGTGATGCCCTGCTCGCCCAGATGGGCAATGTTAGGCGGAGGGAAAAGGTGGGCGATCAGATAGGAAATGCCCATCGTGATGGCGATGACGAAGAGGCTCCAGACGCTGGTTTCCATCCCCACGGAGAGGCCCGAAAGGATGGTCGTAGCGGAGCCGGTGCGGGTGGACTGGACGATTTCCTGCACCGGCTTGCGCTTAGCCGAAGTAAAGTACGACGTGATCGGGTTGAAACTGACCGCCAGCCCAACGCCGATGGCATTCAGCAGGGCCAGCCGCCAGTCATGGGCGTACCACCAGGCGAAGAGGAAGGACCAGAAGACGGTGTTGACGCTGGAGACCTCGTAGGAGCGGAACATGGCCTCCTCGGCGTCACGGGCGCGGAGGAGTTTCAGGGGGAACCGTTCCCAGATGGGGACGGTGAATGTGCCGAGAATGGAGGAGATAACGCCGATGGCCCGGACGATCAGCGGGTAGACGACCCAGATGATGTCACCCGTGAAGTGGGCCAGGGCGATACCCAGAATCAGGGTGGAGACGATGGTGACCTCGTAGGACTCAAAGATGTCGGCGGCCATCCCGGCACAGTCGCCGACGTTATCCCCCACGAGGTCGGCGACGACCGCGGCGTTGCGGGGGTCGTCCTCCGGCACGCCGGCCTCCACCTTACCGACCAGGTCGGCGCCCACATCGGCAGCCTTGGTGTAAATACCGCCGCCGATCCGCATAAAGAGCGCCAGGAGCGTCCCGCCGAAGCCGAAACCCAGGAGCGCATCCGGCGCCGCGCGGCCGAAAATCATGAAGATGACGGTCCCCCCCAGGAGTCCCAGACCGTCGGTCAGCATCCCGGTGAACGTACCGGCCCGGTAGGCAACGGTAAGCGCGCCGTTGTAGTTGCGGCGCATCGCTTCCGCCGTCACGCGCACGTTGCCCTCAATGGCGACCCGCATCCCCAACTGGCCCACCAGCAGGGAGAACGTCGCCCCGAGGATGAAGGCCCCGGCCCGACCCAGAGCGATGTACAGTTGGGCCTTTTCCCCGAAGAGTTCCTGGGCCTCCCGGGACGGCGCGACGACGTAGACGCTGAGGAAGAGGAGGACGACCAGCATACCGAGGAGGGGGAGAATGGTTTTGAGTTGGCGTCGCAGGTAGGCCTCGGCCCCCACCTTGATCGCCTGCCAGACCTCCTGCATCTCCCTGCTGCCCTTGTCCCGGCGCACCGTATCGCGCCAGAGCCAGAGCGCATAGATGAGACCCAGGATGGCTGTGGCGATGACGCCGTAGAGCATACTTTGTTCCAGGATGCTCAGTTCCTTCACGACAACCTCCGTCCATGAAATTCAGGTGACCGTCACCGGGAGTGGACGGTCACCTGTGGTTCCTGAGAGGGACGGAAAGATTTTACCAGATTTTGCCGTTTACGTCAAGTTTCAGATCGCGAACACCCGGATCGCTGCCTCACCATTCACCGGGCACTTGTATTCACAGATACCGCAGCCGATACACCGTTCCGCCACCACATGGGGACGTTGAATAGCACCTGTCCCCGGAACCTCTTCCAGGACAATGGCCTTCTCCGGCACCGGGCACATTTCCTCGCAGACGATGCAGGGGAGACCGGCGGCCCAGGGGATACAGCGGTTACGGTCAATGTAGGCCCGGCCGATCACGGCCCGGCGCTTTTCCTCCAGAGGGAGCGGCGGGATGGCCTGCACCGGGCAGACCCGTCCGCAGGCGTTGCAGGAGTAATCGCAATAGCCCAGGCGCGGGATCAGGATCGGCGTCCAGAACCCTTCCACCCCAGCCTCCGCCAGCGCCGGTTGAATGGCCCCGGTCGGGCAGGCGCGGGCACAGAGGCCGCAACGGATGCATTTCGCCGCAAAGTCATCCCCCTGCGCACCAGGCGGACGGATCAGGTGCGGATGCTCCCGGCTTGCGACGCGGTCGCTGCGCAGGAGGCCCACGCCCAGAATCCCCGCCCCCAGCGCGGCGAGGGCCTCCCGACGGCCGGGGTCATACGTCTCCCGCGGCGCCAGACCCGAGCGGGCCGGAAAACGGATGGCATTCACCGGACAGGCCGTGGGGCATTCCAGGCACATCGTACATTCGGCGGGGTCGCTGGCGTATTCCCGTTCGGAGCGGACGGTGCCCGTCGGGCAGACGCGAGCGCAGCGATCACAGCGGATGCATGTCGCGGTGACCTCTCGCCGTACCAGGGCGACTTTGCTGAGCCAGCCCAGCAGTCCCCCCAGCGGGCAGAGGTAGCGACACCAGAAGCGGGGGGCGATCCCGTTCAGCGCGATCACCGCCGCCAGGACCAGCGCGTAGAGGATGGGAGCGCGGTAGAACAGCGGTTCTGCGGGGAAGACGGCGGGGCGCAGGAATCCATCCACCCAGTCCACAACCGGCCGGAGGGCAGGGAGCGCGTAGGCGGCCCGCTCGGCGGCCGTCACCAACTGATCCAGCGCGGGCCAGAGGGCTGCCGCAATGGTGCGGATGAGGAGCGTCAGCGGGTCCAGGAACAGCAAGGTCAGGTTTCCCAGCAGCGCGGCGGCGATGATGGTCAGCCAGAGGACGTGTTTGGCCCGCCGGAGGTCATCCAGGCGGGGAGGGTCCGCAGCCTTCGTTCGCCGGATGGGAAACAGGTCCAGGACTGTGCCCAGCGGGCAGAGCCAGCCGCACCAGGCCCGACCCAGCGCCAGGGTCAGGGCGACGGTGATCAGCGCCAGCGCCGACCCCACCAGAAGCGTCCGGCTGGCAAGCAGATGGGCCAGTGTCGCCAGCGGGTCCAGGCGCAGGGGAGCATTGACAAGGGCCGGGGGCCATCCGCCCCGCCGCGCAGCGACGACGAACGCCAGGAACGCCAGCAGCGCGCCGTACTGCACCGCGCGGCGAAGAACGGGAATCTTCCTGCGGGGGAGAGAGCGGAGAATATGGCGAGACATTGCCGCTTTCCTCCAGGACCTGGAGTTGTGGTACAAACCCTTTTCGTAGTGCGCTCGTTCGTAGTGCGCTACG
>CAKZOY010000021.1 GCA_937138275.1 uncultured Chloroflexota bacterium | reverse complement strand
AACGATAAGCGATACGCGATACGCGAGGAGTAAAAATGGGGATTCGGGTGAAGAAGGGAGATACGGTAGAGGTCATCGCCGGAGATGACCGGGGGGAGCGCGGGCAGGTGTTGCGGGTGCTTCCCAAGGATAAGTGGGTAGTGGTCTCCGGTGTGAATCTGGTCAAGAAGCACCAGCGTCCCATCCGGGCCGGCCGGGGGCGGGTGCAGCCGGGCATCATCCAGTTTGAGGCGCCGATTGACCTTTCCAATGTGATGCCGGTTTGCCCGCACTGCAAGGAACCGACGCGGGTCGGTTTTGAGCGGCTGGAGGACGGGCGCAAGGTGCGGATTTGCAAGCGATGCGGACAATCGCTGGATTAGTCAGCGGACAGGTGGAGTGAGAACGATGCAGCGATTGCAATCTTTGTATCGGGAACAGGTCCTGCCCACCCTGATGAAAGAATTTGGCTACCGCAATGTGATGGAAGCGCCGCGGATCACCAAGATCGTCATCAATATCGGGATGGGCGAGGCGCTGGACAATCCGAAGGCGCTGGATTTCGCCGTCCAGGACCTGGCGACGGTTACCGGGCAGCGGCCGGTGATCACCCGCGCCCGCAAGTCCGTTGCCAGTTTCAAGTTGCGCGCCGGACGAGCCATCGGGGTAAAGGTCACCCTGCGGGGGGAGCGGATGTGGGCGTTTCTGGACCGGTTGTGCAATGTGGCGCTTCCCCGCCAGCGGGACTTCCGCGGGGTGTCTCCTTCCGCGTTTGACGGGCGGGGGAACTACACCCTGGGGCTGCGCGAACAGTTGATTTTCCCCGAAATCAACTACGACAAGATTGACAAAATCCGCGGGATGGAGATCACGATTGTGACCACCGCGAAGACCGATGAAGAGGCGCGGCGGCTGCTGGAACTTCTGGGGATGCCGTTCCGGCGGAAGTAAGAGTCATTTTCTTTCCGGGCAGGAGCAAGTATGACGAGAAAGTGTATGCCCTATCGGGAAATGCGACGAAAGTATAAAGTGCAGGTGCGGAACCGCTGCCAGCGTTGCGGCCGGTCGCGGGGATATTACCGCCGCTTCCGCCTCTGCCGCATCTGCTTGCGGGAACTGGCCCTGGAAGGCCTGATCCCCGGTCTGACCAAGTCCAGTTGGTGAGGGTGACGGACCGATGACTGTGACAGATCCGATTGCCGATATGTTAACCCGTATGCGCAACGCGCTGGCTGTGGGCAAGTCCACGGTGGAGATGCCTTCGTCCAAAATGAAGGTCGCCATCGCTCGGATTCTGAAAGAGGAAGGCTACATTGAGGATTACCGGGTCGTAGAGTCCAGCGAGCAGCCTCGTTACCGCCTGGTGATCTACCTGAAGTACGTGGGAGAGCGAAGGAAACGACAGTCCGTCATCCAGGGGCTGGAGCGGGTCAGCAAGCCCGGCCGTCGGATTTACACCCGCGCGTCGGAGATCCCGCGGGTGAAGAGCGGGATGGGGATTGCCATCCTCTCCACACCCAAGGGAATTCTCACTGGCGAGCAGGCCCGACGGCTCCGGGTGGGCGGCGAAGTCATTTGCTACGTGTGGTAGGGAGGACGGAATGTCGCGAATTGGTCGGATGCCGATCCCCATCCCTTCAGGGGTGAAGGTGGAAATTCAAGGCAGCCAGGTCACCGTAAGCGGCCCCAAAGGGACACTGACGCGGACGTTTGACCCGGCGATGCAGATCGTTCAGGAAGATAATACCCTGCAGGTCTACCGGCCGACCGACGCCCGGCACCATCGGGCGCTCCATGGGCTGACCCGTGCCCTGCTGGCGAATATGGTGGTGGGGGTATCCCAGGGGTTCCAGAAGCAACTGGAGATCCGCGGGGTGGGGTACCGCGCCGAGCGCCAGCCCGACGGGACGCTGGTGATGCATTTGGGCTTTTCCCACCCGGTCCGAGTCCGTCCCCCGGAGGGGATTACTTTTGAGGTGGACCCGAAGGCGGGCGTTATTACGGTGCGGGGCGCGGATAAGGAACTGGTCGGACGGGTGGCCGCGGAAATCCGCGCCTGGCGTCCCGCCAATCCCTACCTGGGCAAGGGTCTGCGCTATCTGGGTGAGCAGATCCGCCAGAAGGCCGGGAAGGCCGGTAAGGGGAAGGGTAAGGGGAAGAAGTAGGGAGTAGGAAGTAGGGAGTAAGGAGTAAGGAGTAGGGGATGGCCGAGAAAGATCGCCGCTTGGGAAGACTGCGACGACGGAAGCATGTGCGCAAAAAGGTGTTCGGTACCCCCGAACGCCCGCGCCTGAACGTGTTCCGCAGTCTGCGCCACATCTACGCGCAGGTGATTGATGATACGGTCGGACATACGCTGGCTTCAGCCTCCACGGTGGACCCGGAGGTCTGCCAGCAGATTGCCGGGTTGAAGAAGACGGAACAGGCCCGAATTGTGGGGAAGGTTCTGGCTGCCCGCGCGCTGGCGAAGGGGATTACAAAGGTGGCCTTTGACCGGGCCGGGTACAAGTATCACGGCCGGGTGAAGGCCCTGGCCGACGCCGCCCGCGAGGGAGGTTTGGACTTTTAGCAAATTCTAAATTGCAAATTCTCATCTGCAATCTGCAATTTGCAATCTGCAATT
>CAKZOY010000020.1 GCA_937138275.1 uncultured Chloroflexota bacterium | reverse complement strand
TACCTGGGCAGCAACAAACCGCACAAGAACCTCGTCAGCCTGATTGAAGCCATCTCACACATTACGCATTACGCTTCACGTTTTACGCTTGTTGTTGCTGGCGCCTGGGACCCCCGCTACCCCGAAGCCCGCCAGTTGGCCGAGGCGCGCGGTGTAGAGAACGTCCGCTGGCTGGGGCCGGTGCCGGAGGCGGACCTGCCCGCCCTCTATAGCGGAGCCATCGCCCTCGTCTTCCCCAGCCTCTACGAGGGCTTCGGCCTGCCGGTGCTGGAGGCGATGGCCTGCGGAACGCCGGTGGCCTGTTCCAGTACCTCCAGCCTGCCCGAAGTGGTGGGCGATGCCGCCCTGACCTTTCCGCCCACCGATCCCCGCGCCATTGCGGAGGCCCTGGCCCGCCTGCTGCAGGACGCCGACCTGCGGGCCGACCTGCGGGAACGGGGACTCCAGCAGGCCGCCCGTTTCTCCTGGAAACGGACGGCCGAGGAGACCCTCGCGCTCTATCGGCATATCGTTCGGACTTTGCCCGCTTGACAACCCTCCATCTTGCGGTAACATGAAAATGGCCGTGCTAGACGGGGAGCTGGCGGTGCCCTGTACCCGCAATCCGCCATAGCGGGGTCGAATTCCTTCCCGAGGGCTCACGTCGCCGAAAGCCCCTCCGGTCCGAAGGTGTTGAAGGGTGGGTCCTGCGCGGCAGGAGCCTCCGAACCCCGCCAGGTCCGGGAGGAAGCAACGGTAAGGAGTCCCTCCTGGGTGCCGCAGGGGTGCCTGCCCGGAGCCGGATGACCGGAGATGGCCCGGTGGCCAGGCTCGACGGAAGGTGCACGGCCGCTCCGAACCCCGCGGGCGGCGGTCCCGACCGCCGCCCGTTCTCGTATCGCCGGATGAACGCCAGAACCCTGACCCAGGGCGTCGTCGCCCTGATTGTCCTCCTTCTGCTGGGAGGACTGACGGCCGCCTACGGGACCGACCGCATCCCGGTGATCCTGGAGGTGGACGGTGCTGCGCGTCCCATTCTCACCCATCAGGAGACCGTTGCCGCCCTGCTGCTGGATGCCGGCCTCTCTCTCCGCCCGGAGGACCGGGTGGAACCCGCCCCAGAGACCCCCCTCCGTTCGGGGATGACGGTGCGCGTCGTACGGGCGAAACCGGTGGTCATCCACGCCGATGGACGGACCTGGACGATCTGGACGCACGCTACCACCCCCAACCGAATCCTGGAGGAGGCCGGGCTCTCTCTCCACCCTGCTGACCGGGTAGAGTTGACTTCCTGTCAGTCTTCTCCGGACCTCTCCGAGTGCCCCGGCACCACCCTTATCCGGGTAACGCGGGCGGTACCCGTCACGCTTCACGAGGGCGGACGGGTCATTTCCTTCTTTACGGCGGCTCCCACTGTCGGTCAGGCCCTGGAGGGGATCGGCCTGACCCTTTACCGAGCGGACCGTATCCGGCCCGACCTGGGCACTCCGGTCGCGGCGGGGATGCACATTTATGTAGAGCGTTCCCGCCCGGTCACCGTCCTGGTGGACGGAAAGACCGTCCGCACCCGTACCCATCGCACCCAGGTCGGTGAGGTGTTGGCCGACCTGGGCATCGTCCTGGTGGGTCAGGACTACACCGACCCCTCTCCCGAAACCCCTCTGGGCGAGGAGACCGTCGTTCAGGTGAACCGCGTCCGGGAGGAGTTCGTCGTCCAGCAACAGCCCATCCCCTATCCGGTGCGCTGGCAGCCGGACCCGGAACTGGAACTGGACCACCAGCGCCTCTTGCAGGAGGGCGCGGCGGGGATAATGCAACGCCGCTGGCGGGTGCGCTACGAGAACGGCGTGGAGGTTGACCGCACACTGGAGGACGAGTACGTCGCCGTCCCACCGACGGATAAAATCATCGGCTACGGCACCAAAATCGTCGTGCGGCAACTGGCAACGCCTGAAGGGACAGTGGAGTACTGGCGGGTCATCCGCATGCTGGCGACCTCCTACAGTGCGTCCACCGCCGGAACCCCTAAAACCAGTCCCTACTATGGTCGCACCCGTCTGGGCCTCCCGATGCGGCGGGGCATCGTCGCCGTGGACCCGCGGGTTATCCTGCTGGGCTCTCAGGTCTATGTCCCCGGATACGGCGTCGGCCTGGCCGCCGATACCGGAGGGGCCATTAAGGGCCGCCGCATAGACCTGGGGTACAACGATGACGACCTGGTGCTCTGGTATCGCTGGGTGGATGTCTACCTCCTCACCCCCGTCCCTCCGGCCGACAAGATAGACTACATCCTGGAGCGGTGATGGACGTCCGTCAGACCCTCCGCCGCTACGGGCTGGAGCCTCGCCGCGAACTGGGTCAGCATTTTCTGGTGGATGGGCGGATACTGGCGCGCATCGTGGCCGCGGCGGAGTTATCTCCGGCGGATACCGTCCTGGAGGTCGGCGCCGGAGTGGGCAACCTGACCCGTCTTCTGGCCGCGGAGGCTGGTTGGGTGGTGGCTGTAGAGGTAGACCGACGGTTTTCCCCGGTGCTGGAATCGGAACTGGCCGACCGGGGCAACGTCCGCCTGGTCGCAGGGGATATTCTCGCGATGGACCCGTCCGACCTGATGGAAGGGCGGTCGTACAAAGTAGTGGCGAATCTTCCCTACGCCATCACGTCGGCCGTGCTTCGCCATCTGCTGGAAGCGCGCCTCCCGCCGCAGCGGATGGTCGTTACCGTGCAGCGGGAAGTGGCGGAGCGGATTGTCGCCAGGGGAGGGCGGATGAGTTTGCTGGCTGTCAGCGTCCAGTACTACGGCCGACCGCAACTGCTTTTCCGGATCAAACCGGGGGCGTTTTACCCTCCACCGGAGGTGGAGTCGGCGGTTTTGCGGATAGACCCTCATCCCGAACCGCCGGTGAGGGTGGGGGACGTGTCCCATTTCTTTCGTGTAGTCCGCGCGGGGTTCTCGCAGCCGCGCAAGCAACTGGGGAACAGTCTCGCCGCCGGATTGGGGATTTCGCCCCAGGAGGCGGTGGATGCGCTCCAGCGGGCGGGGATAGACCCCCGTCTGCGGGCAGAGCGTTTGTCGCTGGAAGAGTGGGCCCATCTGGCCCGCGCGCTGGTGGAGAACTGCCTTTGAGGGGGGCGCTGCCCGGGATGGCGGGGCCTGCGCAGCAATTCATCCCGCCCAGGAAAGGGGTGGGGTATTTTCCTAAATTGACATTTTGCCCAAAATTTGTATAATTTTGGTAACTGTTTGGAACCCATATCTCTCTATTTGGGCGACTGCGCTGCGGAATCTTCGCGTCCCCTTCATTGCCCGGGAAAGGAGTGCTCAATGCAAGTCCGAAGCGTTGCAGTCATCATACTGATAATGTTCCTTCTTGCGGGTTGTGCTCAGCCGGAGTATAACCCCACGCCGACTCCCTCTGCGGAAGACATCCCTCCACCGGTTGCGGAGCCGTTTTCGGAAAGCCCTCCGGAGCAGCCAACGGCGCAGACTCCCGCAAGCCTTTATCTGAACCCGGCTGTACTCTCCCTGGAAGTGGGACAGACGGCAGTGGTGGAGGTTTGGGCCGAGGGAATGGAAGGGGTGAGTGTACTTTCCCTGGAGATGAGTTTTGACCCGGCGCTCATTCAGGTGGAGGATGCCGATCCCGTGGAAGAGGGGGTCCAGGTGACGCCTGGAGGCCTGATGGGATTGACGACGGAAAACCGCGTGGAGAATGGGCGCTTGTTCTACTATGCGCTGGAGCCGGAAGGAGCGGCCTATCCCAGCGGCGTATTTCTTTCCATAACAGTACGCGGATTGAATCCGGGGACCACGTTGTTGCGCTTTGAAAACGTTATGGCGCAGGATGTAGGTGGGGAGGTGGTAGCGGTCTCGCCCCTTTCGGACGGGCAGGTGATGGTCAGCGGGGAGGCAGTGGCATCCCCCACGGAAGAACTCCCACCCCCGGTAGAGGAGCCCCTCCCGACCGCTGCTCCGACTCCATGGGTGGCTCCATACACCCCGATGCCGCCGGTGACGGGGGGGATTTACTACGTCGTTGGGCGGGGGGAAAACCTGTTTCGGATCGGCCTGAAGTTCGGAACCACTGCGGAGGCCATTGCGGCAGCCAGCGGCATTCCCGACCCGCGACGGGTTGCTGCCGGAACGATGGTGCTCGTTCCCGTTCCGCCCCCGGGTGGGGGGTATGGCTACTACGTTCGGCCCGGGGACACCGTCTATTCTATCGCCAGGCGGTTCGGGATGACGGTAGAGGAACTGGCCGCGCTCAACGGCATCGGGCCGGATTTCTCCATTCGCGCCGGCACCGTTCTGAAGGTGACCCCGCGTCGGTAGCGGGAGGAGATGCGCGGCGTCGGGCGGGCGGCGAAGCCGCCCGCCCGACGCCTTTCCCCCTATAAATCCCAGGGCGTCAGTCCGATGGCGGGATCGGGACGCCGCCGAACGGTTTCGGGCAGCACAACCGCCACCACTTCCAACATCGGGAAGACTTCGCCCTCCATCAGATGCCCGCCCACTGTGGTTCCATCATCTCGGCTCAAAACGACATGGGCATGGACGATGGGGGCGTCTTCTTCCCCCCGCGCAATGTTGCCGGTCATACTTATCACTTCTACCTGCTCCTCCACGGGGATGGAGCGGTAGACCATCGTTGCGGGGTCAAAGAATCCCAGCACCGCGCGGCGCATTGTGCCGATCGCCCAAAGGACAGCAAATCCCACATTTTGCTCCATCGCCCAGGCGCGCAGGGAGGCCATCGCCTCCTCCCCAGGCTCCAGGCGGATCAGGAATCGTTCCCCGATTTGACGCACGCGCATATCCCCTCCGGTTTTTCTCCTGGTGGAAATTGCAGGCCCTGTGCCTATGTGTCCTTCAGTGGGCCCGAAGCACATCCCCTGCGCACACCCGGTGGAGGACGCCGTCGGGGGTGCGCAGGAGCAGAGCCCCGTCTTCATCCACCCTCTCCGCAATGCCCTGCAATTCGCTCTCCGCGGTGACGACCCGTACGGGCTGACCCAACGTCGCCAGGCGGGCCGCCCATTCGGCATGCGGTCGTTCGCCCATCTGCCATCGCTCGTAGCGAGTTGCAACCCCTTCCAGCATCCGCTCCAGCAGGAGATTTCGGTCCGTCCCCTGTCCCGTCTCGGCCAGGATGCTGGTGGCGTCCGGGGACAGGTTCGGCAGTGCCTCCGTCGGGATGTTGACGTTGATGCCGATGCCGACAACAGCATATTCCAGGCGATCGGCAGAGAGGCCGGTTTCGGTCAGAAGTCCTCCCAGTTTGCGCCATCCATCCGGCCGAACGACGACCAGGTCGTTGGGCCACTTGAGCATAACGGTGAGCCCGGCGGTTTGTTGGATCGCATCGGCCGCGGCCAGCGCGACGATGGTCGTCAGGTCGGTGGTGCGGTGGGCGGGGGCATCGGGACGGAAGAGGATGGAGCAGAGGAGGGCGGTGCCGGGCGGGGCCAGCCAGCGCCGCCCCATCCGGCCCCGTCCGGCGGTCTGATAGTCGGCGACGACGACGGTGCCTTCCGGGGCACCCCGCGCGGCCAGATCACGGGCCACGTCGTTAGTGGAAGTAGTGGAAGGCAGAAAGACGCGGGAGAAGGATAATCGGCTCATCGGGGGAATTATACCACAAAAACTTCTCCCCGTTGCGTTTCTGGCCCGAAGGGGGAAGTGGCGGGGCGGGCGGCCGAAGGCCGCCCGCCCCGAAACCCCTTCCCCTCCCCGTTGTCCCAACCTGGACTTGCGCAGCAATTCGCCCCGCATGGGAAAGGGGTGGGGTGTGGGGTTTGTGGGGGCGGCGAAGCCGCCGCCCCGCAAAACCCCATCTTTTCTCCCCC
>CAKZOY010000019.1 GCA_937138275.1 uncultured Chloroflexota bacterium | reverse complement strand
GGCCGCCAGCGCCAAAACCCTATAAGAATCCCCCCTCCCCGTGGGCGCAGCCCAACGGGGAGGGGGGGAGGGGAAATATCAACCCTCCAGAGGATCGCATCTTTCTGGAATCACTATGGTGGATTCAGCCCATAAAGTTGGTATGACTTTTTGGGACTTTGATAGAAGGCCGTGATACGACTTTACGAGACTCAACAGTTGAAAAGGCCAAACTTCAGGAACAGAAAACCTTGGTCGGATACATTGCCCGAAGATTGCTGGAGGCCGTTCTGGTCCTCTGGCTGGCGGCGACCCTGGCCTTTGTGGCGATGCAACTGACGCCGGGGGACCCGGCCCAGACGTTGCTGGCTGCATCCGGCGCCTCCGCTGCCGAAATTGCCGAACGGCGGGCTCAACTGGGCCTGGATGACCCGCTCTTCGTCCAGTACGCCCGCTACCTGATGGACCTGGTCCGGGGCGACCTGGGGACATCCTGGCTACAGGGGCGCTCCGTGGGCCGGATGATTCTGGAACGGATTGCCGGGACGGTGGAACTGGCGATCGCGGCGGGAGTTCTGGGGGCGGTTCTCGGCATCGCGCTGGGGCTGCTGGCGGCCCTCTATCGGGGAACGTGGGTGGACACGGTGGCGATGGCGGTGGCCGCGATCAGCCTTTCCACCCCCGTTTTCTGGTCCGGCCTTTTGCTGATTCTGGTATTCTCCCTCTATCTGCGTTGGTTTCCCTCTTCGGGTTGGGGAGACGTGCGCCATCTGGTCCTGCCCGCGCTCACCCTCGGGTTCAGCCTCGCGGGCTCCATTGCCCGGTTGGTACGGACCCAGGTCATAGAAATTCTGCGGATGCCCTTCGTGCTGACCGCCCAGGCGCGCGGGATTCCTCTCTGGCGCATCCTGCTTCTCCACGTCCTGCGTCCGGCCGCGGGGCCGGTGGTCACCCTCATTGGCCTGCAATTCGGCTTCCTGCTGGGGGGTGCGGTGGTGACCGAGTCGGTCTTCGCGCGGGAGGGGCTGGGGCGCCTGACCGTCCAGGCCATTCTCTGGCGGGACCTGCCGGTGGTGCGGGGGATCGCGCTGGTCAGCGCTATTGCGTATTTGCTGACCAGCCTGATCGCCGATTTGTGTCATGCGTGGCTGGACCCCCGGCTGCGCCAGGACAGAGGGATATGACCGTGAAACGCGAATATCCGGGGCAGAGTGTGCTGGCGCGTGCTCTGTGCCTTTTTACGATCCCCCAACTTCATGCCATTGCGCCCCGACGCCCGCTCTGGCGGCAGCCTGCGGCAATTCTGGCGCTGGCCTGGCTGGCCGCGGTCACCCTGGGGGCGGTCTTTGCTCCCCGTCTGGCGCCGGAGGGGCCGCTGATCGCCGACCCTTCCCGTGCCCTGATGCCTCCCGGGCTGGGCGGGCTGCTGGGGACGGATGCGCTGGGGCGGGATATGTTCACGCGCCTGCTCTGGGGGGGCCGCTGGACGCTGGCGATGGCGGCGATCGCTCTCGCCCTGACCATCGGGCTGGGGCTCCCTTTGGGTTTGCTGGCAGGAAGCCGGGGCGGGGTGGTGGACGCGGTGCTGATGCGGCTGCTGGATGCCTGGCTGGCCTTTCCGGGGCTCCTGCTGGCGATGACCGTGGTGGCGATTCTGGGGCCGGGGCTTCTCCCTGCGGCGATCGGGGTGGGGCTTTCGGCGGCGGCCCCGTATGCGCGGGTGGCGCGCACCACGGCCCGGGCGATCCGCGCCCAGCCGTACATTGAGGCGGCGCGCGCCCTGGGTGCCAGCCCCTGGCGCATCGCCGTTCGCCACATCCTGCCCAACGCCGCGCCGACCCTGACCGCCTTCGCCCTGGCCCAGTTCGCGCGCGTCCTGCTCAGCGGCGCGTCGTTGAACTTTCTGGGGCTGGGCGCGCCGCCCGGCACGCCGGATTGGGGCGCGATGCTGGACGACGGGCGCTCCTATCTCCGGGTGGCCCCCTGGATGGCGACTTTCCCCGGACTGGTGCTTACCCTCACCGTCCTGGCCGCGAACCTCCTGGGGGACCGGGTTCAGGAATAGGATACTTGTCAAAACGGCCCAGACCGATTATAATTAGAGTCGGAGAGGTAGCGTAGTCTGGCCTAACGCGCGCGCCTGGAGAGCGCGTGAGCCGAAAGGCTCCGTGGGTTCGAATCCCACCCTCTCCGCCACAGCCCCGGTTTGGGGCTTTTTTGTTTGCCACGGATTTCACGGATTACACGGATTGTGAACCACCTGACCAGTATTTCGCCACAGTGATTATTAGAGTAAAGTGTTCGGATTAGGCCTTGGATATGTTGAATCTCGCAAAGTCGTATCAC
>CAKZOY010000018.1 GCA_937138275.1 uncultured Chloroflexota bacterium | reverse complement strand
TACTCCTACGGATAATACCTCGCCTCCCACTCCTCTATCGCCTCCGCGGAGCCCCAATCCAGCCGCCAGCCTTCCTCCAGGCGTACCATCTCCCACCGCACAGCGTACACGGTGACGACCACCCGCCCGTCCACATTGTCCCACGCCCGCACCTGCGCAGTGACGGTGGCCCGGTCTCCCTCTTGGGTGGTGATCTGGATGGCCCCCACCTCCACGCGCAGGGTGGTGGCAAAACCCAGCGCCCATTCCTCGTAGGACCGCGCCGATCGGGCAGCCGGGGAGAGCAACCGGTAGGCAGCCGGAAGGTCGCGGTCGTTCAGCGCCAGGTAGAACGAGGCCAGCGCATGCACCGGCGTGTCGTCCGGATATGGATGGGGGCGGTCCCGATAGAACCAGGCGTACCGATCTCGCGTCCAGACGTAGTGGGCGCCGTCCCACGTATAGATGACCTCCCACACCAGCGCCCCCTCCGGCGTCCAGCGGACGACGACTTCATCGCTCAGGTCGCCGTCCCGATTCTCCAGAAGTATGCCGCCCCGACCCTCAAACTGTCCCAGCAGGGCATATTCCCGGCCGTCCCAGACGAAGATATGCAGGAGCGCCGAACCTCTCTGGCTCTGCCCCCGGATGATAATCTCCGTCCGCCCGTCGGCGTTGAGGTCGCGAACCTCCATTTCGCAGGCGGCGAATTCCCCCAGCGCCTTCACCCGTTCCGTCTCCGGCGCAATCAGGTTGTACCGTTGGGAGCCGTCCAGAACGAATCCCTGGAGACGAGGAGGGTCGCCGGGGAGGAGATACAGCCCGAGCCACTCCCGGTCGGTGTCGCCGTCGGTCTCTTCCTGGCGGAGGCAGAGGGGCTGGAGGCCGAAATGGGCAGCCTGGGCCCATCCGGCTTCTACGGTGGCCGAAAGGGCCGTCGGTTCGGGTGGGGGGATTGTGGGGACAGAGGTCGGCGAGGGGGTGGGGGTGGGAGAGGTGGCAGGCGAAGGGATGGGCGTAGGGGGGAGCGGCGAAAGCGGCGGGGCGGTCACTGCCGGGGGGGTAGGTGTCGGAAGGCAGGCGGAAAGGACCCCCAGGGCCAGGAAGACCAGAAGCGCGGTGGGGAGCCATTGCCAGTAAGTTTGTCGTAGGAAGAGGCGACCGCCCATATACACTCCGTGGGACGACGCGCGCAGCGCCTGTGCAGACGATACAGCCGTCGCCCCGATGGCTGAATCAGTAATTCGTCGTCATATCTATCAGCCCGCGCTCCCGCGCCTGGTAGTCGCACCAGCGGAAGGCGAAGAGGGCGATCAGGCCGAAGAGAACCGTCAGTCCCCCCAGAATCCCCAGCAACTGCCCGTTGCTGAACGCGGCCAGGGTGGGGAAGGCCCGCGCCGCGTCCCCCAGTAGCGCGCGGCGGATCAACTCCAGCCAGTAGGTGATGGGCATGGCAAATCCCAGCGGGCGCAACCACGGCGGGAGCACTTCCAGCGGGAAGATCGCCCCGCTGAGCAGATACAGCGCCCCCGCCACCGCCTCCCCGATGAGGAAGAAATGGTGGGCGATCATCAGGCTGATGCTCGCCAGCACCAGTCCCATCATCGCCAGCATTGCCACCCCCAGCACCAGCGAGGCCAGAAACAGGGGCCAGTCCACCTCTGCCGGATGGAACGGCACCCGCAGGAAAAGCACCCCCGCGGCCATCGTGATGAGCACTGCGAAGGAGCCGGTCAGGAAACGGGCGATCCCCCGTCCCAGCCAGTACGCCGGGATGCGGATGGGCGCGATGTACAGATACTTCAGCGTCCGGTAGTGCTCCCGGTCGTCTATCACTGCCCAGGAGACCCCCACCATTACCGAACCGACGTACATATAGAAGGCGTTCCCGATGTAGATGTACGGGAACACCGGGTTCTCAAACCGGGCGTTGGTGATGACGCCGTACATCACCACCAGGATCGCCGCCGAGGCCAGGGGCTTGATCATGGAGTAGACGGCGAACAGGAAGGGGTCGGTCCAGTTGGACTCAATCTGCCAGCCCAGCCAGGTGGCGATGCGGAACGAGCGCCAGACGGTATCCCATTGCCTTCTCATCGCCGACTCTCCAGCAACCGGCCCTCGCGGATGGCCTTGCGCTCCATGTAGCCAAGCAGGGCCCTGGCGGCGACCAGAAAGAGAACGGAGAGAACCGTCAGGATGACAATTTCTATCCGGACGTCCAAGAACCCCAGCGCCGCGCCCGAGGGGAAGAGCAATTGCCGCATCCCGTCCAGCCCCAGCGTCAGCGGGATGATGGAGGCGACGGCGGCGACCCAGAAGCCCAGGTTTTTGACCGGAAAGTAGAAGCCGGAGAGGAGGTAGATGGGCTCCTGGGCCAGGTTAGCCAGGTGCCAGGCCTCCCGACCCCAGAGCAGAAACAGCGACGCGCTCATCATCCCCAGGCCGTAGAGGGCGGTCAGGGTGAGCAGGAAGATGATGACCAGCGCGGGGATGCTGCCGACCGCGTACTGGACGTGGAAGATGAGGCTGCCGACCAGAAGGATTACCAGCGCCCGCAGCGACGTCGCGATGATGCCCCCCAGGGCCATCCCCAGAAGGATCGCCATCATAGAGTTGGGGGCCATGATGTAGAGGGCCAGGTTGCCCGATTCCTTCTCCCAGTAGAGTTGGCTGGACATACTCCAGAGGACGTTGAGCCAGAAGGCGGTCATAGCGCCGCCGACGATGACAAAGCCCACGTACTCCTCCGGCGCGCCGATGGCCCGGTAGACGAAGACGTAGGCGGAGATGGCCAGAACGGAGAGGAAGACGTCAAAGAAAATCCACGACCGCTCCCGTTGCTGGCCGACGACGCGCGGGTAGGCGCGAGCGACGACGGTCTTCAGAAAAAGTTGCCAGCCGGTGGCTTTCGGAACCGGAGCGGATAGGGCCCAGGCCTCACGGCTCATCTTCGTCCTCCCGCTTCTCCGCCTCGGCCATCGGTTTCCCCACCAGTTCCACGAAGACGTCCTCCAGGGTGGGCTCCCGCTTGGTGAGGTGACGAACCCGTACCGATCGTTCGGTCAACACCGAAATGACATCCGGCAGGGCAGAATCGGCCACCAGGGTGAGGTCCAGCCGCGCCCCGCCGTTGGTCTCCGTCAGCAGCGCCCGGCGAACGCCGGGGATGGCCTCCAGGATGGCGCCCGTGAGGCCGTTGGGGGAGGTGATTTCAATCTCAAAGAGGGCGTCCCGTTCCAGGCGGCGCTTGAGGTTTTCCGGCGAATCGCAGGCCAGCACCTGCCCCTGGTTGATGATGGCGACCCGGTCGCAGAGTTCGTCCGCCTCCACCATGTAGTGGGTGGTCAGGAGGACGGTGCGGTCGGGGTGGACGTCCAGCCACTCCCGGACGAACCGCCGTACATCCCGCGCCGCGTTGACGTCCAGCCCCAGCGTCGGCTCGTCCAGGAAGAGGATTTCCGGATCGGTGAGGAAGCCGCGGACGATGTTCATCTTCTGCCGCAGGCCGGTGGAGAGGTCGGACGATTTGGTGTGGATACGGTCCTCCAGGCCGATGCGGCGGAGAAGTTCCTCAATGCGCCGGTTCGCCTCGCGCGAGGGGAGGCCGTAGAACTGGGCGAACATCCAGAGATTCTCCCGAACGGTAAGGAGGCCGTAGCCGGAGGACTCACCGCCGGAGACCATGTTGATACGCGGGCGGATTTTCTGGGGCTCCCGCACCACGTCGTAGCCCGCCACCCGCGCCCAGCCGGAGGTGGGGGCCAGAAGGGTGGTCAGGATTTTGATGAGCGTGGTCTTCCCGGCGCCGTTGGGTCCCAGAAGGCCGAAGAGTTCGCCCCGCGGAATCTGCAGGTTGACGTCCTGCAAGGCGACGATCTCCCGGCGGACCCGCCGTTCCCGCCGGTTGCGGATGGTGTAGATGCGTCCTAAATTGTGGGTCTCAATTGCCAGGTCGGTGTTCATCGGACTCCTCAAAACGACTCCCGGCCAGGGTGGGGGCCGGGAGGTTTCGGAGTTCTATTGTACCGCATTCTGGCGGTTTCGCCAGTCTTCGTGTTCTTTCACCACAGGGGCACGGAGGGAGCGGAGGTTTTTTAGCAACGAATTGCACGAATTACACGAAAAATGGGGACAGCATACAGGCCCGGCCGCTTGGGGAGGGGGTTTGTAGGGGCAGGTCTCAGACCTGCCCCTACTGCAACACGGCCGCAGGCCCGCAGGGGGCGATTTCAATCGCTGCAGCGCGGCCCTATGCCAGCCCCAGGCGGCGGAAGACCCACGGCGCGCCGACGCCGCCCCACAGGCCCACCAGGCCGTAGCGGACGAAGCGGAACAGGAGCGCCGGTTCCAGATCGGCAAAAGCCACCCGCAGCCCCATCCACAGGCCGAAGAGAACCGCCACACCCAGCAGGAAGCGAATGACCCGCTTCCATACCGGGCCGCCCACGTCAAAGCGCACCCAGCGCCGTTCCAGGACAAAGCCCACGCCCATGCCCATCAGTGCGGCCCCTTCGGTGACGCCATCTTCGGTGAGGAAGAGAAGCATCAGCAGAAGCGGCACGCCGATGGCGATGCCCAACCGCCCCGTCAGACCCTGTCGGTCCAGCCACCCCTCCGCTCCCGGCTCCAGCCAGAGGTACAGGAGCAGGAGGACCAGACCGATGATGTAGCCGCCGAGAACGTCATGGGGGAAGTGGACGCCCAGGTAGACGCGGGATAGGGGGATGAAGAACATCATCACCCCGGCCAGTATCCAGAGCCAGCGGCGGTGAACCTGGGAGGCCAGATATCCCCAGACGACGACCGCACTCTGGGTGTGACCGCTGGGGAAGCCGTAGCCGGTGGCGTCCCAGAGGACGTTTACCCGCCCGGGCGCGTAGGCCTCTGGACGCGGGAGCGCGGCCAGGGTCTTTGCCACCGCGTTGGTGTAGGCGCAGAGGAGGAATACGACCGTCAGGCGGGCGCCCGTGCGCCGGTCCAGACACCAGTAGATAAGGGGCAGGAGGATCAGGAAGAATTCCTCCTCGCCCATAAACGTGAATATCCGGAAGGGCCAGTCCAGTGCAGGGCTGAGTCGCTGAAGTGTGGCGATGATGCCAAGACCCCATTCCATAATCGGTTGCATAAGGACCTCCTTGGCGGATATTGGTGGAGTGATGAAATGGCAGGCAGCCGGTAGCGGCCAGTCCCGTCCAGAGCGGGCCAGATGGTTACCTCAGAACAGCGTCGGTTGTTCGGGACGGGTGTATGGGATGCCCAGATGCTCGTAGGCCCGGGCTGTAGCGACCCGACCGCGCGGGGTGCGCTCCAGAAAGCCCAATTGCAGCAGATACGGCTCTATCACGTCCATTACCGTATCTGCCTCCTCGCTCACCGCCGCAGCGATGGTATCCAGACCTACCGGGCCGCCGCCGAATTTCTCAATGATTGTCCGCAGCACCCGCCGGTCCAGGTCGTCCAGGCCCAGTTCGTCCACTTCCAGCAACTCCAGCGCCTCCCGGGCTACTTCCCCGGTGACGCGGCCGTCGTAGCGGACCTGGGCGTAGTCCCGCACCCGCTTGAGGAGACGGATCGCCACCCGTGGGGTGCCCCGGCCGCGGCGGGCGATCTCCGTCACTCCTGCGTCGTCCACCGTCAGGCCCAGGACGCCCGCCGCCCGCCGGACGATGGCCTCCATCGCCGCCTGGTCGTAGTAGTCCACGCGGAAGGTGGCTCCGAAACGGGAGCGCAGGGGGGCCGTCAGCAGGGCCAGCCGGGTCGTCGCGCCGACGACGGTGAAGCGGGGCAGGTGCAGGCGGATGGAACGGGCCGCCGGTCCTTTCCCCACCACGATGTCCAGCATAAAGTCTTCCATCGCCGGGTAGAGGATTTCCTCCACGGCCCGCGCCAGCCGATGGATTTCGTCAACGAACAACACCTCTTTCTCCCGCAAACCGCTCAGGATGGCAGCCAGGTCTCCGGCCCGCTCAATGGCCGGCCCGGCGGTGACCCGGATGGGCACTCCCATCTCATGGGCGACGATGTGGGCCAGGGTGGTCTTGCCCAGGCCCGGCGGGCCGTAGAAGAGAACGTGGTCCAGCGCTTCCCCCCGCTGGCGAGCGGCTTCAATCAGAATGCGCAGATTCTCCCGCAACCGGTCCTGGCCGATCAGGTCGTCCAGCCGCTGCGGACGAAGCGCCTGGTCCAGTTGTGCCTCCTCCGGTCGGACGCGCGGTGAGATGATTCGGGGTTCCATAGCGTATTCCGTAAAACGTAATAAAGTAAAACGTAAGGGGCTGGGCCCTGCTACCTGCTGCCTGCTGCCTGCTACCTGCTGCCTGCTACCTGCTGCCTGCTACCTGCTGCCTGCTACCTGCTACTTCCACCACACTCCGGGAATCGGTTCGCCACAGTAGGCGCAGGCGCCGTCCTGAAGGTGATACGCCGTCACGCTGAAGCCTTCGCGGGCGATCAGCACCTCCCCACAGCGGGGGCAGTATGTGTGATTCCCCGGATGCCCCCAGACGTTCCCGACGTAGACGAACCGCATCCCCTCCGCCAGGGCGATCTCCCGTGCCTTTTCCAGCGTCTCCACGGGCGTCGGCGGCAGATTGGTCAGTTTGTAGTTCGGATGGAAACGGGTGAAGTGCAGCGGGACGTCGGGGCTGATCTCCCGCGCCAGCCAGCGGGATAGCGCCCGCAACTGGTCCAGACTGTCGTTCAGCGTCGGCACCACCAGGTTGACAATCTCCAGATGGATGCCGCTCTCGTGGATGACGCGGATGGCCTCCAGGACGGGTTGCAGTCTCCCCCCGCAGATTTCCCGGTAAAAGCGTTCGTCGTACCCCTTCAGGTCAATCTTGATGGCATCCACCGTGGCGCAGAGGGCCCGCAACGGCTCCGGATTGATGAACCCGGCGGAGACGACGACGTTCTTCAGCCCGGCTGCCCGCGCCTGCCGCGCCGTCTCCAGCATATATTCGTAGAAGACGATCGGTTCGGTGTAGGTGTATGCGACGACCGGCGCTTCGGCCCTCATCGCCGCGCGCACCACCCGCTCCGGCGGCAGGTCCACGTTCTCCGTCTCCTCAGGCGGGAACTGGGAAATCGTCCAGTTCTGGCAGTAGAGACAGCGCAGGTTGCACCCGGCGGTCGCCAGCGAGAAGGTCGCTGCGGTGGGCAGGAAATGGTAGAACGGCTTCTTTTCAATGGGGTCCACGTGGACGGCGCACGGGTTGCCGAAGACGACGGAAAACAGGCGCCCGCCGCGGTTCTCCCGCACCCGACAGCGTCCCCGCTGCCCCTCGGCGATCAAGCAACCGTGGGGGCAGAGGTTGCAATGGACGTAGGTGCCCGTGTGGGGCGTATGGCAGTAGGTGACGGGGAGGGCGGGTTCGGCATCCCCGTGGCAGGCGGCGCAGTTCAGTGTTCCCTCCTCCACCGTCGGGACGGCGTAGGCAGCCTCCACCGACCAGGGCGTGGGTGGGGTGGGAGTAGGGGAAGGGGACGATGCCCCGACGACCTCCCGCTCCCACCACCGTGGGTTCCATCCGGCGGCGATCCCCAACCCGACGCCGCCCGTGACCACCAGCGCATTCAAAAACCGACGTCGCGTCCACCCCTTCATTTTCGCCACAGAAGGACACAGAAATACACAGAATTATATAAAATTGTGCGGAGTCTCCCATTCCCGACAGGTCTTTGAGCCAACTATCTCCCAATGTCCCTGTTGATTCTCATAAAGTCGTATCACCCGGTCTTTAACAAAGTCTCACAAAGTCGTATCCCATCCCTTGCCCGGGT
>CAKZOY010000017.1 GCA_937138275.1 uncultured Chloroflexota bacterium | reverse complement strand
CGAGTGGATTGAACTCTACAACAACACGGCCACAACCGTTTCCCTGAACGGCTGGCGGCTCTTTTCCTCTGACAACAGCCCCAATATCACCCTGACCGGTGAAATCCCTCCGTTCGGGTACTACCTCATAGAGCGCTCCACCGATGAGGCGATCCTTGATATCCCAGCCGACTGGGTAGGCAGTTTTGGCACCGGCCTGGCCAACACAGGTGAGGTGCTAACCCTCACCAACCATCTGGGCACCATTATAGACACCGCCAACAGCAACGGTGGCTCCTGGCCCGCGGGTTCGGCAAGTCCCAGTTATCTCTCCATGGAGCGCATAGACCCTGCCGCCCCCGACACCGACGCCAACTGGGCCTCCAACAACGGCATCATCCGCAACGGGCTGGACGCCAACGGGAACCCCATCAGTGGGACGCCGAAGTGCCGAAACTCCGCGGCGGCTCCTGCCGCCGACCTGGTTGTGATGAAAAGCGCTCCGGCCAGTACCTCGACTGGTCAGCAGATGACCTACACCCTCCACCTGCGCAACGCGGGGAATATCCCGGCGACAGGAGTCTATCTAACGGACACGCTTCCCGCCGGTACATCCTTTATCACCCAGAGCAGTCCATACCCGTTCAACGAACCTGCGCCGGGGACCCTTCGCTGGGAAGTCGGAACGCTCCCCATCAGCACTGCGTTTGCATCCATCACCGTGGTGGTCCAGATTGCGCCGGAAGTCAGCGGCACGATAATCAATGAAGTGACCGGCACCACAACGGTCACCGAAGCGACGCCGGGGAACAACGGGGCCTGGGCAGCCACGCTCGTCCGCAACATTCAGCCCGACCTGAATCTGACCAAAAGCGGCCCAACGGTTCTGGCCGTTGGAGAGAGGGTTACTTATGTCCTCACCCTTACCAACACCGGGCTGACGACGGCGACAGGCACTCTCCTTACCGATACCCTGCCCCCAGGGATAGAAAATGTCCAGGGAGTTCCCACCCCCACCGTTTTTCTTCCGCCCCTCCTGGTCTGGGAGTTGGGAGAAATGCCTCCGGGTGCTTCTCGGAGACTCACCGTCACGGGCCGGATCACACCGTTGGCGCCAGTGACCATAGTGAACCACGCGGTCGCTACGGCGACGGAGAACGATGCGAACCCCACAGACAACGAGACTACCTGGACCGCCGCCGTCATCCCCTACGTCCGCCTTTATGCCCTGGCGCCGGTCAACTACTACGGAAGCGGCGAGGCGGCGGCGCTCATCAATATGACCCCCTACTCCGTGAACCTCTCCGGTTGGTGCCTGGACGACGTGCCGTCCTCCACCAGCCGCGTCTGCTTCCCCGCTGGGGCCGAAATCGCACCGGGGCAAATCCGCTGGCTGGCCCAGAACGCCGACGGTTTCTACCCCGTCTGGGGCTTTGATGCCGACTGGGCCGATGCGGCCTCCGAGCGCCCCGTCCCTCTCCTCCCCGGCTCCTGGCCCGGCTTCACCGACAAAGGCGAGGCGGCCTACCTCATCTCCGGCACCGCCATCGTGGACGCGCTGGTCTACGGGACGGTCACCCCAGCGCAGGGATGGAGCGGGCCCGCCGTCCTCTACCCCTATCTCGGCTTCGGGTCCGGTCAGGTGCTCTACCGCAAACTGGACCCTGCCACCGGCCGTCCCGTCCCCGACACCGACTGGGCCGCCGACTGGGCCCAGGACCCCGCCGACCCGCTCCGGGGCCGCAAAATCCGCTACCCCGGCTGGGACCTGGAGGACCTCTTCTTCCCGGCCGAGATCACCGCGACGGCGGGCGTCACCCTTGCGGTGGCCCCCGAAGGCACCCTCTCCCTCACCCTCCAGACCATCGCCTCGGCGAACCGGTCCCTGCGAATAGAGGGCTACACGCTGGAGAGCGTCCCCATCTACGAAGCGATCCGGGAGCGCATCCAGGCCGGGGTGGTGGTGACCGTCCTCCTGGAGAGCCAGCCCACCGGCGGGATGTCCTCCGACGAGAAATGGATCGTTCGGCGCCTCCACAACCCGCCCACCTCCACCGTCTACTTCATCGGCAAAGAGGCGGCCCGCTACCGGTTCCAGCACGCCAAGTTCATCCTGGTGGACGACCGCCTGGCCCTGATCAGCAGCGACAACTTCACCGAACGCTCCATGCCCTCCGACCTCATCGTCAACGGGACGGCGGGCCATCGGGGCTTCGCCCTGGTGACCGACAGCCCCGGCGTCATAGAACGGCTGGCGGAGCTCTTCCGGCGGGACTGCGACCCCGTTCACGCCGACATCGCCCCGTATACCGACGCCTACGCCCCGCCCTCCGGATACACCCCCCTGCCCCCACCGGACTGGACCACCTACACTGCCCCCTTCAGCCAGTTCCTAGCGACGACGGCGACCACCCTCACCGTGCTCCATGGGCCGGAACACCTCCTCCGCCCCGACGACGGACTTCTGGGTCTGCTGGGACGGGTGGGAAATGGGGACGCGGTCGCCGTGATGCAACTGAACGAACCGCTCACCTGGACCCACGGCATCGGGTACGCGGGTGCCAACCCCCGCGTCCGGGCACTGGTAGACGCCGCGCGCCGGGGGGCATCGGTGCGCCTGCTGCTGGACGAGTACTACGATGACGGTGATAACTTCACCACATGCCTCCACCTGAACGAGATCGCCCGCACCGAAGGGCTGGACCTGGTTTGTCGGCTGGGCAACGCTACCGGGCTGGGAGTCCACGCCAAGGTCTTCTTCACGCGGGTGGGGGACGAGAAATGGGTCCACATCGGCAGCATCAACGGCACCGAGACGTCCAACAAAATCAACCGCGAGGTAGCCCTGCAGTTCGCTTCGGACGCGGCCTACGATTTCCTGATGACCGTCTTTGAGCACGACTGGGTGCGGGCGCACGCGCCGCTGGTTTTCCGTCTCTACCTCCCCCTGGTGTTGCGGGACTACGTCCCCCCGGCCGACTACCCGCTGGTCACCGAAGTCTTCATCAACCCGTCGGGGGACGACGCCGGGAAGGAGTGGATAGAAATCTACAACCCTGGCGCGACAGTAGAGATTGCGGGGTGGACGATTGGCGATGCCATAAATGCAGGGGACTACGGGGACGGCCGCTACGCCTTCCCGGTGGGGGCGCGTCTCCTATCGCGGCAGGTCATTGTGGTAGCGGCCTGTGCCCGGAACTTCGCCTCCGCCTACGGCTTCAACCCCACCTACGAGTGGACGAACTGCGACCCGCTAGTGCCCGACCTGATCCCCGCCGGGTCGTGGGACGGTTTCGGTCTGGCGCTGGGGAACGCGCAGGACGAGGTATTGCTCCTGAAGGCCGACGGCGCGCCCGTGGACAGCGTGGCCTGGGGTGGGGAGCCGCGGGCGGGCGTCATTCCCTTCCCGATGGACCCGGGGGACACCTTCCCCTGGTCGGCCTCCCTGAAGCGCTACCCGCCCAGCAGCGACCGCAACGACTGCTCCCGCGACTTCTACGTCAGTTGGTCGCCCTCTCCAGGCCGGGTGACGGGGGAGTAGCAGGAGCAGGGGAGCGGGGGAGCGGAGGAGCGGAGG
>CAKZOY010000016.1 GCA_937138275.1 uncultured Chloroflexota bacterium | reverse complement strand
CGGAGGTGCGGACGGCGGCTTCGCCGTCCGCACCTCCGCTCTCTGTTTGCAAACCCGGCAGCGGAGAAACTCCCGCCTACGCCGCCAGTTCCCGGAAAAGACGCAGGTAGTCCCGCAGGTAGCGAGTGGTGAGAAAGTTACGGCGGACATGCTCCCGCGCCGCCGCCCCCATCCGCCCCACCTCCTCCGGATGCCGGAGCAGGTAGAGAATCCGGTCGGCGCACTCCTCCACGGTGTTCACCAGGAAGCCCGTCTCGCCGTCTATCACCTGCAGGGGGATACCGCCGACGTTCCCGCCGACCACCGGTTTCCCCTTCCACAATGCCTCGGCGACCACCAGGCCGAACCCCTCCCGCAGCGACTTCTGCACCACCACGTCCGCTACGGTCTGAAAGGCGTTGACCTCCCGGTTGCCCACCCCGTGGAAGTTGTGCAGGATGAAGATGTCGTAATCCTCCCCGGCGTGGCGGATGGTGCGGTCCAGATACGTCCACCCCTCCGGGTCGTCCGACGCCATAGAGCCGACCAGCGCCAGTTGGGCCTCCGGTATCTCCCGCTTGACCATCCGATAGGCGTCTATCACCCCCAGCGGGTCCTTCCAGGGGTCAAACCGGCTCACCTGGACGATGAGGGGGCGGCGGACGTCCACCCCGAAGCGGGCGACCGTCTGGCGGGCCTCCTCCATCCCCATCGGCGCGTTCTTGGGCGAGAGCGGGTCAATGGTCGGGGGGATAATCGCCAGATGGCGGAAGGAGACGCCCGGCCCCACGTACTCCCGCATCGTGAAAATGGCGGCGTCGTACCGGGAGATGTAGGGGACGAAGAACTCCCAGTAGGCGGGATTGGGCTGGGACGTATCTATGTGGCAGCGCCAGATCCAGTACTTTCCGCCCGCGCGCCCGTGGAAGGAGAGCAGGCCCGCGGGCTGGGGGTCGTGGACGATGACAAAGTCGTACTCGCCCTCAAAACGGCGGGCGTTGAGATCGTTGTACCGGCGCCAGATGGTCTGCATCTCGTCGGTGAAGGGAATGTCCATCCCCTGCAGGCCGTTGTGGCAGGCCTTGGTGACGTTGAAGAACTCGTCGGCGCCCTCAATGACCTGCCACTCGGCCGCCAGATCCACGTCCTGCATCAGGGGCACGAGGGTCTGCAGGATTTCCGCCACCCCGCCGCCGTAGGCGGTAGCGTTGATGTGGACCACGCGCGCGCCCCGCAGCGGTTCCGCCAGGGCGCGGATTTCGGCAATCCCATCGTCGCCCACAATCGGGCGATAATCCTCCAATCGCTTTATACCAACGGGGACCTGTTGAAGCATCAACCCTCCTTGTATCCTTGTCTACTCCCACCTTGTATCCTTGTCTACTCCCACCTTGTATCCTTGTCTACTCACCCCTTGACCGACCCCGCCAGGATGCCGCGCACAAAGTAGCGCTGGAGGGTAAAGAAGACCAGCATCGGGACAGCCATAGAGACGAAGGCGGCGGCGGTCAGCAGGTGCCAGTCCTGGCCCAGGGACTGGACCATTGCGGAGAGTTTCAGCGTGAGCGGGGCGACCTTCTCCGTCCCGCCCAGGTAGATCAGAGCGACCAGCAGGTCGTTCCAGACCCAGAGGAACTGGAAGATGCCCAGGGAGGCCAGCGACGGCACCGACAGGGGGAGCGCCAGGCGGGTGAACGCGGTGAGGGGCGACGCGCCGTCCAGATACGCCGCCTCAAACAGGTCTTTGGGCAACCCGCCGAAGAAGTTGCGGAGCAGGTAGACGGCGAACGGTAGCCCATATCCGGTATGGGCCAGCCAGATGCCCAAAAACGTCCCCGCCAGGCCGACGCGGTTGTACAGGCGCAGCAGGGGGATCAGAGTCATCTGCAGGGGGACGACGAGCAGTCCTACAACAATCACAAAGAGCACCTGCCGGCCGGGGAACTCCATCCAGGCGAAGGCGTAACCGGCAAAGGCCGCGATGGTGATGGGGATGATGGTGGACGGAATGGCGATGGTCAAACTGTTCAGAAACGCCCGTCCCATCCCCTGGGCAGTGAGGACCTGGATGTAGTTATCCAGCCGGAACTGGGCAAAGTCCATCGGGATGCGAAAGACCGTCCACCAGCCGGTGGCGAAGACGGCGTCCTTATGGCGGAAGGAACTGACCAGCAACCCGACCGTCGGCGTCAGCCAGATCAGGCAGATGACAATGACAGCCAGATGGAGCGGAAAGCGGGCAAGGATTCGGCGGATACCGTTCATCGGATCGCCTCCTGGGCCTGGAAGCGGCGGATGTTCGCCGCCATAATCGGGATAATAGCCAGCAGCAGGATGACCGCGATCGCGCTGGCCCGTCCAAAGTTCAGAAACGAGAACATCTCCTTGTACATCCGGTTGGCGATGACCTCGGTGCCGCGCTGACCATTGGTGAGGACGAAAACGATATCAAAGGCCTTCAGGGCGTTGATAATGACGGTGGTCGCCACCACGGCGATGGTGGAACCGATCATCGGGACGATAACCTGCCAGAAGATGCGCCACTCGCTGGCGCCGTCCACCCGCGCCGCCTCCAGAATCTCTCGGGGGATGCTTTTGATACCTGCGGACAGGATGACCATGCAGAACCCGGTCTGGAGCCATATCCCGACGGCGATGAGGGCCAGGTTGTTCACCCGGGTATCCACCAGCCATCCTAACGGCTGACCATCCAGAGCGGTGACGATGGCGTTCAGGAGGCCGATTTGCGGCACGTTGGCCGGTTTGAAGGCGTAGACAAAGCGCCAGATGACACTGGCACCCACAAAGGAGATCGCCATCGGCAGGAAGATGACGGATTTCGCCACCGATTCGTAGGAGACCCGGTCCACCAGGACCGCGATGACCAGTCCCAGGCCGACGCTGAAAAGGGTCATCAGGACGATCCAGAGGAGGTTATTGCGGAAGGCGATGTGCATCTCCGGCGAAGTGAGCGTCCAGAGGTAGTTTTTCAGACCGACGAATTGCTGGGAGCGCTCATCTAGGAAACTCAGGTAGAGGGTGTGCAGAGTGGGGTAGACCAGGTAGATGCCCATAATGAGCAGCGTGGGGCCAATGTAGGCCCAGGGGCGCACTTTGGGTTGCAAGCGCTGGGGGAGAAACCCGATTAGGAACTCCATCCCCAGGAACAGGCCGACGACCCCGCCGACCCCTAAGAGGATTGCCAGCAACGTGGTGAAGACCTGGCTGAGAAACTCGCTCATCTCTCTGCCCCCCGTGGTTAAGAAAGTGCCCGGCACCCTTCCGGGCGCCGGGCACTCGGCGGACCTACTTGTAGGCGTCCTGGGCGCTCTTCTCAATGGCCTGGAGCACCGCATCCAGGTCCTTGCCGCCCACGTAGTCCATCACGCCAGTCCAGAAGGACCCCGCGCCGACGGCCGCGGGCATCAGGTCGGAGCCGTCAAAGCGGAAGACCTCGGCGCTGGCGAGAATCTGGGCCTGCTTGCGGGTGAGTTCATCCGGGTAGGCATTCGGGTCCACCCCGCGATGCGGGGAGATGAAGCCGCCCCGGGCGGCCCAGATCTCGTGCGGCCTGGGCGACGCCAGGTACTGGATGAACGCGCGCGCTTCGGGGGTGTCGTTGAGCATCACCACCACATCGCCCGCGCCCAGCGCCGGAACGCCCCACTGCGGGTCAATGGACGGGAAGGCGAAGACGTCGTAGTCCTCTGCCGTGACCCCTTCGGGGAAGAAACCGGTGATGAACGAGGCCTGGCGGTGCATATAGCAGCCCGGAGGCGTGTCAAAGAGCGGGCGGGGGGAGTCGCCGAAGTTGGTGCTCAGCACGCCGGTGGTGCCGCCCCAGACGTACTGCTCGTTGCGGGCGATCTGGCCGAAGAGTTCCCAGGCCCGCTTGACCGCCGAGTCGGTCCAGGGGATTTCGTGGTTGACCCACTGGTCGTAGACCTCGGGACCGGCGGTGCGGAGCATGATATCCTCAATCCAGTCGGTGCCGGGCCAGCCACTGGCCGCGCCGCTCTCCAGGCCGATGCACCAGGGCGTGCCGCCGTCGGCCACAATCCGGTCCGAGAGGGCGATCATCTCATCCCAGGTGGTGGGTACCTGATAGCCCTTCTCCTGGAATGCCTTGGGATTGTACCAGACCAGGCTCTTCAGAGCGCCCTTGAACCAGATGCCGTAGAGATGGCCGTCGTAACTGCCCAGGTCAATCCAGGCCTGGGAGTAGTCCTTCTTCAACTGGTCCATATCCACGATGTTTTCCAGCGGGACCAGGGCCCCCATCTTCGCCAGGTCCACCAGCAGCCCCGGCTGGGGGAGAATGGCGATATCCGGGGGATTGCCGGCCTGGACGCGGGTCACCAAGACGGTGGCCTGCTCACGGGAAGTCTCAAAGGCCATCCCGATGCCCGTCTCCTTGGTGAAGGGTTCCACGGAGGCGGCGAAGGCCTCAAACTCGGAGCCGCCCCACACCCCCAGCACCGTCACCACGCCGCGGGAGGTGGGAACCGGGACGGTCACCTCCACCGTCCGCTCCACCGTCACCTGCTTCTCCACCGGAACGGTCACGGTGACCGTCTGGGGGGCGCAGGAAGAGAGTAGCAAACCCGCAACCACGGTCGCGGTCAACAAAATCCAGTACATACGCCGAGCCATTTTTTCTCCTCCTGAAATCACTTAAGAATCGGTTGGGTATATGGAATCGTATTTCCTGCCGCCGGATCACGGACTCATCGGTTTGTTCTCCCTGACCACCCCCTTCCTATACGGAATGTTTTGCTCCACAAGACTCCCGGACGATCAATTCCGTCTCCAGACGAACCTGCGTCTCTGCGGGCCGGTCACCTTCTATGAGACGGATGAGCAGTTCGGCCGCCGCCCAGCCCAGACCGAAGGCAGGGACATGAACGGTGGTGAGAGCCGGAGTGATGAAGCGGGCAGCGGCGATGTTGTCAAAACCGACAAGGGCGATACCTTCGGGGACGCGCAGGTTGTGCTCGCGCAGCGCCCGCAGCGCGCCGATGGCGACCATGTCGCTGGCGACGAACACCGCCGTCGGCGGCGGGTCCAGCGCAAGCAGGCTTTCCATCGCGCGCAGACCGCTCTCTTCGTCAAAATTACCGTAGCGGACCAGGGTGTCGTCGTAGGGGAGACCCCACCCCTCTAGGGCGCGGCGATACCCCTCCAGCCGCTGCTGGCTGGCGGTATAGGCCAGGGGGGCATTGGTGATCATCCCGATGCGACGATGGCCCAACCGCAGCAGATGCTCCACGGCAGCCCCCGCGCCCTGAACGTTATCCACGTCCACCGATGGGATATCGGTCTCGGGCAACTGACCGTGGAGGACCAGGGGGAACTGGTCCTGATAGAGATGGATCAGCGCGTCGTCGTCGGAGCGGGGGCCAGAGAGGATGAGGCCGTCGGTGTGGCGGCCGCGGGCCAGTTCCACGTAGGCGTCGTCGGGTTCGTCCGCCTCTATGGGGCGGAAGAGGACGTGGTATCCGTACTGGCGGGCGGCGCCGGTCAGTCCCTGCAGGAGGCCGGGGAGAAAGGCGTCCCGGTACAGTCGGTCCGGTCCCCGGTGCCAGACCAGCGCGATGGTGTGCGTCTTGCCGCGGACCAGGCGGCGGGCGGAAGCGTCGGGGTAATAGCCCAGTTGTTGGGCGGCCTCCAGAACGCGCTGGCGGGTTTCGGGGCTGATGTGGACATCGGGGACGTTGTTGAGGACCAGGGAGACGGTGGTGCGGGACACCCCGGCCAATCGGGCCACATCGCGAGAGGTGGGTCGTTCGGACGGCATCCTACAGAACCTTTCTTCGGGGCATTGGGTAACACGTGTTAGTAACACGTGTTATTATACCCCATTTCGCGCCCGTTGTCAAGAGGGTATTTATAGAGAAAATCCCCGATCCCACGCTTCATGGCGCACTACGAACAGGCCCCGAGGTAGGAGCGAGGTAACTTTCAGCCAGGGTGGCCCTTTGTGCCTTTCGTGGTGTTCAGAAAAAAGTGGGTTTCCAACTCGCCCTACAGCCTGACGGTCGGATGGATGCGGAGTTGCCTATCGGGAGGATTGCGTATACAATGGGCAAGCGTAAATGGGGCACTACCCGGATGGACAACTCATAGCGGAGGTCAGCATGATCATCGCCGTCGTAGATGGAATGGGTGGGGGTATTGGCGCTCAGATTATCACCCAACTGCGCCAAGAACTGCCTCTGGACGTGGAGATCATCGCGCTGGGCACCAACGCCGTTGCCACCCAGCGGATGATGCAGGCCCGCGCCAACCGGGGGGCCAGCGGCGAGAACGCCATTCTCGTCTCCATCAATCTGGCCGATTTCATCATTGCCCCCATCGGCGTTGTCGTCCCCAACTCTATGATGGGAGAGGTCACTCCGACGATCGCCACCGCCGTCGCCTCGGCCCGCGGGCACAAACTGCTCCTTCCCATCAACCAGCCCCACTTTGAGATTGTGGGGATTGAGTGGAAGGCCCTCACCAAACAGATCAGTGCCGCCATTGAGGTGATCCGGCGAGCAATGGAAGGGGAGACCCCATCCCCGGTTTGACGATCTGAACAAGGGAAGCGCTTTTTGGATTGAGCGGCTTCGCCGCCCAATCCAAAAACCCTCTGGCTACCTGACAGTTTTCCAATAGGACGCGGATGGACGCAGACAAGCAGTGTGGCTCATGTTCAAAAGCAGTGCACTTTCTCAAGGATACCTTCACCCCTCCCCCTTGCCCCCTCCCCGTTGCGGG
>CAKZOY010000015.1 GCA_937138275.1 uncultured Chloroflexota bacterium | reverse complement strand
GTAGTGCACTACGGAGCGAAGCGGAGTAGCGCTATAATATCCTTGCTCAAGGAGAAGTGATATGCAAAATCTGGACATCGCTATCGTAATCGGAATTGCGAGCGTGGTCGCGGTAGTGGTCATCCTGGCATTGCTGATGTGGCGCTCTCGTCAGGTGAATCTCACCGACGCCCCGCCCAATGAGAAACCGGAGCGGATGCGCAGCACACCGCCTCCCGAGACGGTCGCCGTGACGCGGACCGATAGGGAAGGGATCACGCTCTACGATTACGATCGGGGCGAACAGTTAGCCGCTCCCTTTGCGGAGCAGATAGAGGATATTCTGCGCTCTCAATTGAGTGCGGACCCGGAGTTATGCTTTTACGATGTGGATTTCGGCACTGCGCCGGACGGAGGTTTAGAAATTCACGTGGGGGGCGAGTGCTACACAGACATTGAGCAAATTCCGGATGAACGTTTGCGGGCGGCGATAAAGAGAGCCATCGCAGCGTATAATCAGCGCATAGAGTAACTCCTCGCTGAATAGGGGTAACTATGAAAGCAAAAGAATCTACAACCGAAACCTCGATTTATCAGATTAAAGTCACTCTGGAAGATTCCCGACCTCCTATCTGGCGTCGCCTGTTGGTGCCTGGCGACGTTACCCTGGCCCAACTGCACGATATCATCCAGATCGCGATGGGCTGGGAGGGATACCACCTCCATCAGTTCATCGTCGGGAAGACCTATTACGGAGAGCCTCACCCGGACTACGAACCATGGGCGGAGATGCGCGACGAGCGCAAGGTAACGCTGCGCCAGATCGCCCCGCGCGAGGGGATGAAGTTTCGCTACGAATACGATTTCGGCGACAGTTGGCTGCACCAGATTCTGGTGGAGAAAATCCTCCCGCCGGAACCGGGCAAAGGGTATCCGGTTTGCATCAAGGGGCAGCGCGCCTGTCCGCCCGAAGATGTCGGCGGCATCTGGGGCTACTATAACTTCCTGGAGGCCATCCAGGATCCCGAGCACCCGGAACACGAAGATTATCTGGAGTGGATCGGCGGGGAATTTGACCCCGAGGAGTTTGACCTGGAAGGAGTCAACAAGGCCCTTCAGGCGCTGGTGCAAAGGAAATCCCGCGCCCGCAGATAGATGACCCTTCGGGGGCGGGCGGCCGAAGGCCGCCCGCCCCGATCGTTCTCCCCTCAAAGCCGCGCCAGATGGTCGCGCAACTGCTGGCGCGAGGCCTGCAGTTCGGCCAGTTTCTCCCGCTCTCGCTCCACCACCGCCGCCGGGGCCTTCTGGGCGAATTCCCCCGCCAGCAGCGCCTCGCTGCGGGCAATGCGCGCCTCTATCTCCGCCAGTTCCTTCGCCAGCCGCGCCCGCTCCGCCTCCAGGTCCACCATCCCCGCCAGCGGCAAGTATCCCGCCACGTCCCCCACCACGACTGTCGCCGCCGGGGTCGGCGGGTCCATCGCCTCCGCAATGACCAACTGGGCCGGCTCCAGTTTCGCCAGCGTGTACAGGATGGCCTGCTCCCGCCGCAGAAGGTCGGCCTGCGCGCCCGCCGCGAAGAGGGCCGGGATGCGCTTCCCCGGCTCCACATTGTACTCGGCGCGCGCGTTGCGGATTCCCCGGATCAACTCCATCAGCAACTCCATCTGCTCTTCGGCTTCCCCGTCCACCGCCCAGCGGCTGGGGTCGGGCCAGCGGGCCAGCATCAGAGATTCCGTCTCCTTCGGCCCCGGCAGCGCCTGCCACAGCGCCTCGGTCACAAAGGGCATGAACGGGTGCAGCAGCCGCAGCGCCTGGTCCAGGACGCTCACCAGCACCCAGCGCGGGGTGGCGGTGGAGGCCGGCGTCGCGTCCGGCGCGTAGAGGGCGATCTTGGAAATCTCTAAATACCAGTCGCAGAACTCGCTCCAGAGGAAGTCGTTGATGCGTCGCCCGGCCTCGCCGTACTGGTACTGCTCTATCAGGTTCGTGACGTCGGTGATGAGACGGGCAAGGCGGCTGATGATCCACCGTTCTGGAAGCCCCAACTCGCCCGGTGCACAGGCCGCCTCCGGACTGCGCTCCCAGGCGGAGAGGACGAAGCGGGTCGCCTGCCAGATTTTGTTGGCGAAATTCCGCGCCCCCTCAATTCGGCGCGGGTCCAGGTTCATGTCGTTGCCCGGCGTGGAAGAGGTCAGAAGGGTGTACCGGAGCGCGTCGGCGCCGTACTCCCCGATGATATGCAGCGGGTCGTAGCGCCAGGCATCGGGCATGGACTTGGAGATTTTCTCCCCATGCTCGTTCCGGATCAGGCCGTGGAGGTAGACGGTGGCATACGGCGCCTGACCGGTCATCTCCAGCCCCAGCATCACCTCACGGGCCACCCAGAAGAATAGAATGTCGTAGCCCGTCTCCCGCATATCGGTGGGGTAGTAGCGGCGCATATCGGGCGTATCGTCGGGCCAGCCCAGCGTGGAGAAGGGCCACAGGCCGGAGGAGAACCAGGTATCCAGCACATCCTCGTCCTGATGGATGTTCGGACTCCCGCACAGCGCGCAGGCCGTCGGGTCTTCCAGTTCGCAGGTCTGGCCTCCGCAGTCGTCGCAGTACCAGACCGGGATGCGGTGGCCCCACCAGAGTTGTCGGCTGATGCACCAATCGCGGATGTTCTCCAGCCAGTTGAAGTAGATTTTCTCAAACCGCTGCGGGACGATGCGCATCCGCCCGTCGCGGACGACCTGAATCGCTGCCTCCGCCAGTGGTTTGGTCCGGACGAACCACTGGAGGGAGATGCGCGGCTCGGTAACGGTGTCACAGCGCTGGCAGTGGCCGATGGAATGGACATACGGATCGGTTTTGACCAGAAGGCCCTCCCGCTCCAGGTCCTCCACAATCCGCCGACGGCACTCAAAGCGGTCCATCCCTTCGTATGGACCGGCGTTCTCGTTCATCTGTGCCGTGTCGGTGAGGACGTCAATCTGCTCCAGGCCGTGGCGCAGGCCGATTTCGTAGTCCGTGGGGTCGTGAGCCGGGGTGACCTTGACCGCGCCGGTGCCGAAGGACGGGTCCACCGCCGGGTCGGCGATAATGGGGATGCGGCGGCCCAGGGCAGGGAGGACGGCGATCTTCCCCACCAGGTCCCGGTAGCGCTCGTCGTCGGGGTGGACGGCGACGGCGGTATCCCCCAGAATGGTCTCCGGGCGAGTGGTGGCGACGGAGATGAAACGGGTGGTCCCTTCGGCCCAGCGCCCGCTGCCCCATTCAGCCGCCGGGCCGGACCAGTTGTCGTCCACAATCGGGTAGCGCACCGTCCAGAGATGGCCCGACACCTCCCGGTATTCGTTCTCCAGGTCGGAGATGGCGCTGGTACAGCGGGGGCACCAGTTGACCATGTACTTGCCGCGGTAGATGAGGCCCTTTTTGTAGAGGCGGACGAAGGCGGTGCGGACGGCGCGCGAGAGGTCGGGGTCCAGCGTGAACCGTTCGCGCGTCCAGTCGCAGGAGACGCCGAGATGCCGATGCTGCTGGTTAATGCGGTTGCGGTGCTCGTCGGCCCACTCCCAGCAGCGCTGGATGAACTTCTCCCGGCCCAGGTCCTGGCGGGTGATGCCCTCTTTGCGGAGTTCCCGCTCCACCACGTTCTGGGTGGCGATTCCGGCGTGGTCGGTGCCGGGGAGGAAGAGAGTATCGTATCCCCGCATGCGGTAGTAACGGGTCTGGAGGTCCTCCACTGCGGCGGTCATCGCATGGCCCAGGTGGAGGACGCCGGTGACGTTGGGGGGCGGCATCGTGATGCAGAAGCGCGGGCCATCCGCAGAAGCCAGCCCCTTGGCGATCAGCGTCTCCGGACGGAAGTACCCCTGTTCTTCCCACCACTGGTAGATACGGTTTTCTATCTCGCTGGGGTTGTAGATTTTGGCCAGGCGTTCGGTCATAACAGCCTCCTTGGGAATGCATGGCGCGCGTTGCGTTTGCGTGTTGCGTATTCCGTATTGCGTGTTCCGTATTGCGTGTTCTGTATCCCGTTGTTGGCCCTTCCAACCTGCTCCCGACTCCCAACTACCGACTCCCGACT
>CAKZOY010000014.1 GCA_937138275.1 uncultured Chloroflexota bacterium | reverse complement strand
TCCAGGACGTCCTCGGCGCCCCCGCGTTGATTGAGCCAATCGTGAACTAAGGCCAGGTGCATACAAGTGGGCAAGTATGCAAGTATGCAGGTTTGCAGTGGGCAAGTAGGCGAAGACCGCTCCCCTGCTCCTCCGCCCCTCCGCTCCCCTGCTCCTCCGCACCCTACCGGGTCTGTTCGGCGACCGATTGGCCCTGGGGCCCCAGCGTCCAGGCGAACCAGTCCCGCAGCGCGCCCGTCGGTTCGGCCGCTGCGGCCCAGAGGCAGGAGCAGGAAAGGGGGTAGTCGGGCGACGGAGCAGGCGAAATCCCCTCCAGCGCCAGCGGGCGCACATCGCCTGCGACGCGGTGAAGCGGGATATACCCGATTGCCCCAGGAGTGTGGGCCACCGTCTCTATCATACTCCCGTCGTCGGAGACGACCCGCGCCGTCAGGGTCAGGTCCCAGTTCCCCAGCACTGTCGCCCGGATGAGGGAGAAGGTTCCCGCCCCCTCCTCCCGACTGACCACCTGGATGGGAGTGCCGTCGGGCCATTCGCCGATCCGTCCCCGAAGAATCTCCCGCAACTGCCCCAGGGTGAGGCCGTCCACTGGCACATCGGGGTGGACGATGACCGCCAGCGCGTCCTGAATGAAGGGATGGGTCCAGAAATTGTCCTCCCCTGCCCAGATGAGGGCCGCCCCGTCGGCCGCGCCGTCCCGCAACCGCTCCCGGACGACCGCGTCGTTGAAGACGACCGTCTCAATGGCTACCCACGGTTTCTGCTTGTGGTAGGCCAGGGCCAGCGCCTGTACCGGTTCGGCACATGCGTCGGAGACAGCCAGTTGCAGGGTCGCCGGTTGCGGCGTGACGGTCAACGGCTGGGGCGCACAGGCCGCCAGCAGCAGGGCCAGGAGCGCCAGGAGCAAGTAGCGGGAAACGCCCAATCCTCACCCCCGCAGCAGGGCGACCGTCAGGCCCAGGATGCCGAACAGGACGCAGTACAGGGCGAAGGGGTAGAGGGGCCGCCGCCGAATGTAGCGGAGCAGGAAATGGATGCTGACCGCGCCGGAGAGGAGCGCCGTCAGAAAACCGATGAGCAGCATGGGGGCCTCGCCCGCCAGTTCTCCCGACCGGGCCAGTTGGAGCATCTGCATCGCGCCCGCGCCCAGGATGATGGGGGTGGAGAGGAGAAAACTGAAGCGGGCGGCGGCGTCCCGGTCCAATCCTCGCCCCAGGCCGGCGGCGATGGTCGCGCCGGAGCGGGAGATCCCCGGCAGGATGGCGACGGCCTGGGCCACTCCGATCGCCAGCGCGTCGGCCCAGGAGAGGGCCGGAAGAGGGCGGAGCGTGTTATCGGAAGAAGCAAGACGTCTCCAGCCCGATTCGGCTGCCGTCAGGATCGCCGCCGTCACCAGGAGAAAGCCCGCGGCAGCGGCCGGTCGGGCGAACATCTCCTCAAAGAAATCCTCCAGGAGTGCCCCCGCCAGCGCTCCGGGCACCGTCGCCAGAACGAGAAAGAGTACCAGTCGGGTATGGGGGTCGCTCAGAGAGCGCGCGCGTATCCCCTGCCACGCCCCCCGGACCAGCGCCAGCCAGTCCCGCCAGAAGTAACTGATGACGGCGACGGCCGTCCCCCAGTGGACCAGTGTGTCAAAGGCCAGGCTGGGGATGGGCCAGTTCAAAAGCCAGGGAACGAGGACCAGGTGGCCCGAACTGCTGATGGGGAGGAACTCGGTGGCCCCCTGAAGGAGGCCCAGGAGGATGGCCTGAAGTGCGGTCATAGGGACTCCTGAATCCGGATGAGGTATGGCTTGCGTCGCCGGAAGACGGTCACGCTATCCAGCCCGGCGGCGCGAAGCATGCCCAGGGCGATCGCAAAATCGGCGCCGACATCTTCCGGGCGGTGGGCGTCGGAGCCCAGGGTGACGAATCGGCCGCCCTCCTCCCAGAACCAGCGCAGGACCTGGACGGAAGGGCCCGGCGGCCCCATCCCGCGCCGCTGGTAGGAGGTGTTGACCTCTATGGCTTTCCCCCGCCGGGCCACCGCGCGCAGGACCCGCCGCATCGGGGCTTCGTAGGGGGACCAGTCCAGTTCCGTCCAGCCGAGATGGTGAAAAACCGCCCGGCGGACAATGTCGGGATGGGCCAGGACGTCGTAGTCGGCCTCTTCGGCCACGCGCGCCAGTTCCGCCAGGTAGAGGTGAATCCCTTCCTCCAGGTCTATGCCGTGGAAGAACTCAGCGGTCTCCACCGGCCGGTCACCGATCCAGTGGATGGAGCCCAGCACGACGTCGTACTCGTGGGCGGAGAGGATGGCCGAGAGGGTTTCCCCGAAGAGATGGGGCTCTCCGTATTCCAGGCCAGCGCGGATGGTGATCCGCCCGTTCCAGCGGGCGCGACATTCCATCAGGGTTGCCCACTGCTCTTCGGGTCGGAAATGGCCGTATCCCCCGTCCAGCGGGTTCATATCGGCGTGGTCGGTGATGGCGAATTCCCGCATCCCGCGGGCAATGGCAGCCTGGCAGACCGCATCCGGCGCGGCCTGGCTGTCAAAGGAGAGACGGGTATGAATGTGGAAATCCGGGACCATTTCGGGTAGATTGTACCACAGGTCAGGGGCATCGCCAAATTGCGCCCTGTGCGGCTTGTGCTTTCCCCTTTGCTCGCTGGGGGTGATGGAACTTGCCCATGCTGGGGGTAGCACGTTCCCTGATTTACAAGAATGTGTTACACTATAGGGGGGCCGGCATATGATGCCCGTGCGCGTCCGCTGCATCGGTGTCAGGTGGGGCGGAAGGGTTTTGGCGCTGGCGGCCGCAGGCCGCCAGCGCCAAAACCCATACACCCCCGCGGGCTGTAGGGCGGACGATCCGCCCTCCAGGGACTCGTATGGGCAAGTTTTTT
>CAKZOY010000013.1 GCA_937138275.1 uncultured Chloroflexota bacterium | reverse complement strand
ATGACCTGTTCATCGCCGCCGGGGGGAGAATATACAAAGTTCCCATCCCCTCACTGCCCTGCCGGTAGGATTAGTACTCTGGCGGAAGGCGTTGCGGGGCAGGCACCCAAACGCCTGCCCCGCAATCGTTAGTGATACACTGGCACTTCTGCGAAAACCGCTTCCGCGTCCAGGAACTTATTGACCATTTTCAAAAAGAAGAGGGTTCGCGATGGCCTCGCCATCGCAAACCCTCATCTCTTACCAGGCACCCGATGATTCTTCCACCATCAAGTTGGAACCCCTATGGAAGATTCGGAGTACACCCACCCATTCCAGAAACCATCGTCCTACAGCACCGGCTCCGGCATCCGGAGCACCGACTCACCGGTATCCACCCGTGCAAAGACCAGACCGGCCTCCCCGACATCTACCCGCACCTTATCCCCGCGGCGGAACTCGCCGCGCAGGAGATAGACGCTGAGCGGGCTTTCCACATGTCGCTGCAGGGCCCGGCGCAGCGGACGGGCGCCAAACTGGGGGTCATAGCCCTCGCGCGCCAGCCATTTGCGAGCGGCATCGGTTAACTCCACCTGAAGCCCCTGCTCAGCCAACCGCTCGGAGATCTCCCGCATCTGGAGGTCCACGATCTGTTCCATATGCTCCAGCGTCAGCCGGTTGAAGATGATAATCTCGTCTACCCGATTGATGAACTCCGGCCGGAAGGTCTCTTTCAATGCCCGATCAATCCGGCGTCGGCTCTCTTCCTCCTCGCGCCGGTCCTCCCCCTCGCGCAGAAACCCCAGCGCACCGCCGCTACGGGCAAACTCCGTCCCCACGTTGGAGGTCATAATGATCACCGTGTTGCGGAAGTCCACCGTGCGGCCCTGCCCATCGGTCAGACGACCGTCGTCTAAAATCTGGAGCAACGAGTGCAGCACCTCCGGATGCGCCTTCTCTATCTCGTCAAAGAGGACGACCTGATACGGACGCCGCCGGACGGCCTCGGTGAGTTGTCCGCCCTCCTCGTAGCCGATGTAGCCCGGTGGGGCACCGAAGAGCCGGCTGACGGTGTGATGCTCATGGTACTCGCTCATGTCAATCCGGAGGAGGGCATCCTCATCATCAAAGAGGAACCAGGCCAGCGCTTTCGCCATCTCGGTTTTGCCCACACCGGAAGCACCCAGGAAGATGAACGACCCGATCGGCCGACGGGGGTCTTTCAGGCCGGAGCGCCCACGGCGGATGGCATCTGCGACCGCCGCGATCGCCTCATCCTGCCCGACAATGCGCTGACGGAGCGCTTCCTCCATCCGCAGAAGTTTCTCCGCTTCGGTCTCCATCATCTGAGCGACGGGAATGCCGGTCCAGGATGCCACCACCTGGGCGATATCCTCTTCGTCCACCGTATCATCCACCCGGTGCTCCCGTTGCCAGGCCTCCCGCTTCTGCCGGAAGGTCTCCTCCAGACGCAGTCGCCGGACCTTGATTTCGGCCGCCCGCTCGTAGTCCCGGCCGTTGCTGGCGGCCTCCTCCTCCATTTGGAGGCGGGAGATTTCAGCCTCCAGTTTCTTCAGTTCCGGCGGGAGGGTGTGGAGCGCTACCCGCACCTTCGCTGCCGCCTCGTCCACCAGGTCTATCGCCTTATCCGGGAGGCGACGATCGGTGACGTAGCGGTGGGAGAGACGCGCCGCGGCGATCAGGGCCTCGTCGGAGATGCGCACCTGATGGTGAGCCTCATAGCGGTCCCGCAGGCCGCGCAGCATCTCTATCGTTTCCTCCACCGTCGGTTCATCCACGAAGACGGGGGCGAAACGCCGCTCCAGTGCCCCATCCTTTTCAATGTACTGACGGTACTCGTCCAGTGTGGTCGCCCCAATGCACTGGAGTTCGCCCCGGGCCAGGGCGGGTTTCATCATACTGGAGGCATCCAGCGCCCCCGTCCCGGCCCCCGCGCCGACGACGGTGTGCAATTCGTCAATGAACAGGATAATCTCCCCCTGGGCGCGCTGGATTTCCTCAATGGCGGCCTTCAGCCGCTCCTCAAACTCTCCCCGGAAGCGGGTACCCGCCACCATCGCGGCCAGGTCCAGTTGCATAACTCGCTTGCCCTTGAGGATTTCGGGGACATCGTCGGAGGCGATTTTCTGGGCCAGACCCTCCACGATAGCGGTCTTCCCCACGCCTGGCTCACCGATGAGGACGGGATTGTTTTTGGTCCGGCGACAGAGCACCTGGATGACCCGCAGAATCTCCGCATCCCGACCGATGACCGGGTCCAGTTTCCCCTCCCGCGCCATGCGGGTCAGGTCACGGCTGTATTTCTCCAGCGTGCGGTAGCGGGCCTCGGGGCGGGCATCGGCGAAGGACTGCCCGCTGCGGATGGCGCGAATGGCGGCGTAGACCCGTTCCCGGGTGATACCCGCCTCGGCCATAATGCGGGCCACCTGGGTACCCCGCTCGGTAATGATCGCCAGAAAAATATGCTCCGTAGAGACGTAGTCATCGCTGAGGCGCTGGGCCTCGGTGTTGGCCTCGTCCAGAATCCGTTTGACCCGCGGGGTAATGAAAACCTGCCCTACCATTCCCCGGCCGTAGATGCCCGCTTTCGGGCTGCGACGCAGAATTTCATCCACCTGATTGGCGATCCAATCCGGGTCCACCCCCAACTGGGCCAGAATCTGGGAAACAACCCCATCCGGCTGTTCCAGCAACGCCAGGAGCACATGCTCCGTATCCACCTGAGTATGTCCGTAGCGGGTCATAATCTCCACCGCCCGCTGGGCGGCGTCCTGGGCCCGCTCCGTGAAACGGTCCATTCGCATCATGCTGTTTCCTCCTGAAATCTTCCATCCTGCCCGCGACAGAGCACAGGCTCGCCGCATTTGATACCCGAAGCACCCCAAATCCGGATTTGCCCGGAATCTACTTTATCGCACATTATCCGCCACCCTGCTGCACAAAACGGCCGAACTTTCCGCTTCGCCCCATTATACCGGGCATTCATCAGATTTGCGATAGAAAAATGTTAACACCGCATTAGAAGAATCGCTGGTTACTATTATACCACAATCTGCCCAGGCGGGGAGAGCGGTTTTGACAGGCATCGCTTTCGCGGTATATTTACAGTAGCGATTTTCTGGAGGTGCCCGATGGACGACCTCTCCCGCGCCCGTGATGAATGGGAAAACCGAACGCTGCGCCCGACGCTCCAGCGGTTTCCCGAACGGCAGGAACGATTTGAGACCCTCTCCGGCATCCCGCTGGACTGCATCTACACGCCGTCCGATGTGCCGCTGGACTACCTGCAGGACCTGAGTTTCCCTGGGGAGTACCCGTTCACCCGGGGCGTGCAGCCCACGATGTACCGGGGGCGGCTCTGGACGATGCGCCAGTACGCCGGATATGCCACCGCCGAAGAGTCCAACGCCCGTTACAAATACCTGCTCTCCCAGGGACAGACCGGCCTCTCCGTGGCCTTTGACCTGCCCACCCAGTTGGGATACGATGCCGATGACCCCCTGTCCTCTGGCGAGGTAGGTAAAGTGGGCGTCTCCATCAGCAGCCTGGACGATATGCGCGTCCTCTTCAACGGTATCCCGCTGGACCGGATCAGCACTTCAATGACCATCAACGCCCCTGCGGCGATCCTGCTGGCGATGTACATCGCCGTCGCCAAAGAGCAGGGGGTAGACCCCAGGCGACTGCGCGGCACGGTCCAGAACGACATTCTCAAGGAGTACATCGCCCGCGGCACCTATATCTTCCCGCCCCGCCCCTCCATGCGCCTGGTGACCGACCTCATCCGGTACTGCGCGAAAGAGGTGCCGGAATGGAACACCATCAGTATCAGCGGCTACCACATCCGCGAGGCCGGCTCCACCGCCGTACAGGAGGTCGCCTTCACCCTCGCCAACGGCATTGCCTACGTCCAGGCCTCCATAGATGCCGGGCTGGATGTGGACTCCTTCGGCCCGCGCCTCTCGTTCTTCTTCAACGCCCACAACGACTTTCTGGAGGAAATCGCCAAGTTCCGCGCCGCCCGCCGCCTGTGGGCCCGCATTATGCGGGAACGGTTCGGGGCGAAGGACCCCCGTTCCTGGATGCTCCGCTTCCACACCCAGACGGCTGGCTGTACCCTCACCGCGCAGCAGCCGGAACTGAACGTCATCCGGGTCGCCCTGCAGGCCCTGGCTGCGGTGCTGGGGGGAACGCAATCTCTCCACACCAACTCCCTGGACGAGGCTCTCTGGCTTCCCACCGAGGAATCCGTCCGCATCGCCCTGCGCACCCAACAGATTATTGCCCACGAGTCGGGTGTCGCCAACACGGTGGACCCCCTGGGCGGCTCCTACGTCATAGAGTATCTGACCAACGAGATAGAGCGCCAGGCGCAGGCGTACATTGAGAAGATAGACGCGATGGGCGGCGTACTGGTCGCCATTGAGCGGGGCTACATCCAGCAGGAGATCGCCGACGCCGCCTACCGCTACCAGCAATCCGTGGAGCGCGGGGAGCGGATCGTGGTGGGAGTCAATGCCTATCAGATTGAGGAGGAGACCCGTCGGCTAAAGCGGCTGGTGGTAGACCCTGCTGTAGAAGCCCGCCAGCGGGAACGACTATCTGCGCTGCGGGCCCGCCGGGACGCCGAGCGCGCTTCGGCGATGCTCTCCCGCATTGAGGCCGCCGCTCGCGCCGCCGACGAACCGCTGATGCCCCTATTTATCGCAGCGGTGGAGGCCGATTGCACTCTGGGCGAAATTTGCGGCGTCCTGCGGCGGGTTTGGGGAGAGTATCGCCCGCCGACCAGTCTGTGAGAGAGAAAGGGCTGGGGGAAGATGTTTCCCCTGGTGGCCTTGGCGTCTTTGTTCCCTACAAGCGACGTTCTCAGCACCCTTCGCATAGAGATGGAGTGCATAAAGCGAGATAGAAAGACAGGGTATGGTCCGGAACCATCACTCGCATTCTGGTCACATCTGGACGAGGATTTGAAACTTGGGCCGTTGGGATCTAACCAGCCTGATATATGAGCCACACTACCTGACGACGCAGAGCAGCGGCGGTTGGGATACGCTGGTCCTGCTTACGATGGTATGGGCTACGTTTGTGCTGGTGATCGGCACGTATCTCGCCCGCCGTTCGCCTCAATGGTTGGCAGTTCGTGCCGGTTATTGGATTTTTGTTGTGATTCTGGCAGTATGCCGCTCAACAGGTAGCGCGCCGCTGGCCAGCCCATTATGGATGTGGGTCTCTGTACTGAGCGGCATCTATGTTCTGGGCGGTGATTTGCTCCGCCTGGACTCCCGTTTTGAATACGGAAAACCGTTTTCTGACATCTGGCTGCATCGGGGAGCCATTGCCCTGATGGTTGTTACCCTGGTCTGGTCAGCGAGCGAGTATCTCCGCCATCGCACGGCTGGGGTTATCGGATCCGATCCATTTTGCTACGTGCAGATGGCCATGGACTTCGCCCACCACGGGACGTTTGCCCACCGCTTTCCGCTGACAACACAGGTTGCAGCCTGGGGGTTGCCGCCCGGACCGGCGCTGCCGGTTTGTTACTGGTTGCCGGGGGGACCAGATGCGGCAATTACCAGTTACCCCTTCGGTTTTCCGCTCCTTCTGGCTACAGGATACCTTGTGGGCGGCGAGAGGGCCCTGTGGCTGACCACTCCCTTGCTGGCCTTGGCCGCAGTGGGGGCAACCTGGGTGCTGGCTCAAGTGCTCTTCAGCGAAGAACCGTATAGCCGACGCTGGGTCATCGGCGCCGTGGCTGCCTGGGTCGTGGCGACATCCTACACGCAGATGCGGCTGTCCATCGTGCCGATGTCCGATGTGCCCGCTCAACTTTTTTCCACGCTCACGCTGGCCCTTGTCCTGGCAGCTGAGCGCAGGCGACAACCGCTGTTCTCAGCCCTCGGTGGAACCGCGTTAGGCATGGCTTACTTGATCCGCCACACCGCATTGGCGCTGTGCGCCCCTCTGGCTGTGATCCTGGTCCAATCGCGGTCTGCAAGAAATGGCTGGTGGCGGCGACAACTCGTTCTCGTTTTGTCCGCCATATTTGTCGCTCTGCCAGATGTTCTTTATCATCAAAAATGGTTGGGGGCTTTCTGGCGGAGCGAGAATCCAGAGATCACTCGGCAAGCGGAACTGGCGCATGTGGGATTTAGCCTGTCCGCCTTTGTGGAGTATCTGGCGTATCCCGGCGAATTCGGCTGGCTTTTGCCCCTGCTGTTCGTGGGAGTATATATGCTTTGGCGAAAACAACGGGCTGCGCTCGCTGTACTCACCGCGTGGATACTGGCCCTGGCGGCTGTATATGCGCCAGTGCACACTACAGCGCTTTTCCAGAATGGAGCGCGCTACCTGTTGCCGGCTTTTCCGGCCCTAGCTCTGACCGTTGGCGCAGGGGTAATGTACATCCTGGAAACCTTGCGTCATCGCGGATGGATTACGCTCGTCATTATTTTGGCTCTGGCATTACCGTTTGTCCTGCGCACACCGTTGCACAAACCACTACTGGCCCAGTATCCGACTTTCGGTTACCTTTCGTCATCCCAGCGCGCAGAATTTGCCGCCCTGCGGGCCGCAATCCCGGACGGGGCAATCGTCCTCTGCGGAGATGCAGATAGCGGGCCGCTTTTTTGGCACACCGGGCATGCTGTGATTCGCCCTTCGGGATGGACACGGGACGAGTTTATCCGTTTCATAGAGAGAGCGGCTGACGAAGGCATCCCGGTCTATCTTCTGGATGATGGTTCGTTAGAAGACTTTGTACGGAACCACCCTTTTCGGCTTGTGGACCGGTTTACCATCGGCGAGCCCACACGCCCCGTGGAAAATTTGTACCTGTGGACATCTGGGCATCAGGAGAACGATAATTAGACGCATAACGTCGTCAATCTTGTCGGCATTTTGCTCATCTGGGGCTCATCCAGCAAATCCGTCCTGGAGAGCAAAGCGCTCTCAAGATAAGGGAGATGCAGGGTTTGTAAGGCAGCAAAGCCGACCTGCGAACCCTACCCCTGCCGTGTTCCCGTGCGGAACGATCTACTGCGCATATCACCCGGTCTTTAACAAAGTCTCACAAAGTCGTATCCCACACCTTGCCCTGGTGGGAGTCTGACTGTTCGCTCCGAGTTTTCTTTGTTGCCTGAGATTCCCTTTATCCCCCTCACCCCCCTTGCCCCCCTCTCCCCCTTGCCCTGACGGGCGGGGGAGAGGGGGGGAAGAGAGGGTTTTGGGGGCGGCGGC
>CAKZOY010000012.1 GCA_937138275.1 uncultured Chloroflexota bacterium | reverse complement strand
GAGATCCGCACCAAAGACCAGGTGCAGGAGGATTTCCGCCGCGCGTTGGCGTATGATTACCGCTGGCGGAAGTGAGGGGGGAAAATCGTCGGCGTATAGTTGCCCGCTGTATAGACCTGTGATATACTGTGATGAGACGCGAAGCCTCATGGCATGTCCGGAGAGCCTGAGGCCTTGGCCGAGGCGGTAGGCGGGACCGCCTGGCAAGAGCATTTCTCCTACGGGGCCCGCTAATTGCTCCTTTTTCCTTCTCCCTCACCGAAGGGTGCTGAAAAAGTGGTGAAGTGGGGAAATCGGGGCAATTCCCTATCTGAAACGGATGCTCTAACACCTCTCTCATCTCCCCGGTCCCCTTCTGAGAAGAGGAAAAAAGGATTTTGCCGTAGGTGGCTCAAGGCCGCCTATGGCAAAACCCCTACAAAAATCCCCCCTCCCCGCGCCGCGAAGCAGTATGTGGGAAGGGAGCAAAAGGGAGGGGCAAATCCCCTGGGAAAGGCACACTGATTTTGAATATGAGCCGAGGAGATGAAGTCATCCCTGCTCTAAGGAGGAGACAATGAAAAAGTTACTGCTTCAACTGGATAGCGATAAACACCCCAGCGTTTTTGATACCATCACTGCTTACGACGCTGGCGTTGACCATGTGATGGCTATTGGCGACGTTGCCGTGGAAGACGTGCGCAACCTGGTCTATGGAGCGATGTTCACCCGCGGCGGAGAGGCGCTCAAGAATTCCGCGGTCTTCATTGGCGGCTCCGATGTCGCTACGGGCGAAGCGATGCTGAAGGCTGCTGTGGATTCTTTCTTTGGCCCGGTGCGGGTCTCGGTGATGATGGACTCCAACGGGTGCAATACTACCGCTGCCTCCGCGGTGGCCAAAATCGTCCGGGCAACCGACGTGAAGGGGAAAAAAGCCGTGGTCCTGGCTGGCACTGGTCCGGTTGGCCTGCGCGCTGCCACCTTCCTGGCTAAGGAGGGTTGTCATACTTTTCTGACCTCCCGCAGCCTTGACCGGGCGGAGAAGGCCGCTCGGCAGATTCGGGAGCGCTTCGGTGTAGAAGTAACCCCACTGGCAGTGAGCGATGACGCGACGACTCAGGAGGCTCTGAAGGACGCAACCGTGGTCTTGACCGCCGGCGCCGCTGGTGTGCAATTGCTTCCGGAAGCAATCTGGCTCGGTCATCCCACTTTGCAGGTCCTGGCTGACGTAAACGCCGTGCCTCCGCTGGGCATTGAGGGCATCAAGCCCCATTGGGATGGTAAGGAGGTACAGGAGAAAATCATCTTCGGCGCACTGGGCATTGGTGGTCTGAAAATGAAGGTCCACCGAACCTGCGTGGCCCGCCTCTTTGAGCGCAATGATCTGGTGCTGGACGCCGAGGAGATTTACGCCATTGCCAGGGAGTTGGGCGGGTAAGTCCTGACAATGAGCCCGGACAACAAAGCGCAGAGCGAAGGGCCAATCCTGTTGGTCGGCTTCAGCACGCGAGGTATCGCCGAGTCGGCCGTGCGGGGTGGATATAACGTCATCACGCTGGATTACTTCGGCGATCGCGACCAGAAGGAACTGGTACAAAACTATTCGCTGATGCGCGATTTTGACCTGGGGTTCAGCGCGGAGGCTCTGCTGATTGCCAGCCGCAGCCTGAGTTTCGTAGCCCTCGCGTACGTTTCCAGCCTGGAAAATCATCCCGATGTGCTGGAGGAGATGGCTGGGTGCCGTACCCTCCTGGGGAATTATCCCGCCACTCTGCGCAGAGCGCGCGATTGGGGCACCTTGCGGGAGGTCTGTCTGTATGAGGGCATCCCGTTTCCCGCCACTTTGCTTCCCGGGGAAGAACCGCAGGCAGATCGCCGAAAGGTCTGGCTGACCAAACCGCTGCGAAGTGGGGGAGGGCATGGGATTGTTTTCTGGCGGGGAGATCCCCTGGGCGAACGCCGCTTCCTGCAGGAGTACATCAAGGGTACCCCTGCCTCGGCCGCGTTCGTGGCTGATGGTCAGGACTGTGTGCTGATCGGTATAACAGAGCAATTGATCGGACGCCGGGAGTTGGGGGCACACAGGTTCACATGGTGCGGCAACATTTTACTCCCTCCCCGGTACTTCCTGGATAAAGGAGGAGCGGGGGTAATAGCCGCGGTCCGAGAGATAATCCGGAAGATCACTCGCGTCTTTGGCCTCCGCGGAGTCAACGGCGTGGACCTCGTATTGAGCCGGGACGAGACCGGCTGCCTGGTGCCCTACTTGGTGGAGGTCAATCCCCGGTATACCGCCTCTATGGAACTGATGGAGCAGGCGTATGGCATCAACATTTTTGACCTGCATGTTCGCGCCTGCAGGGGAGAACTACCCTCTTTTTCACTGGAAGAAAGTGCCGATCGGACCGACTTTTACGGCAAGGGCATCGTATACGCCAGGAAAGACGTGGTGATGCCGGAGACGGTGGGGTGGAAATCCCTGGGAAGGCGGGACATTCCTTTTCCGGGCGAACCCATTGCAGCCCGACATCCTATCTGTACCGTGTTGGCGCAGGGGAATACTCGCGACCAATGCTGGCATCGCTTGCGAACAGCGGCAGAGGCGGTATGGCGGGAAGTAGAACAAACGCCGAGCGAAGGGGGCGAGAGCAATGCCTAAATTTATCCTGATCACCGGGCGTACCGCTGGACAGGGCGAAGCGTTGCCGAAAGGCAAAGAGTCCGAAGATTACCGTCAGGCGACGGAGTGCATAGAGATGAATCCGGTAGACCGGGAACGCCTGGGCCTCCAGGCGGGCCAGCGCGTCCGCGTGCGCACAGCCTTCGGGGAAGCAGTTCTTGTGCTGCGGGAGAAAGAGTTGCCTGAGGGGATGGTCTTTGTGCCCTTAGGTCCCGGGGCCAATGCGCTTATCGGTGCGGAAACCCGGGGGACCGGGATGCCCGATTCTAAAGGGCTGGAGGTGGAGGTGGAGCCATTATGTGGATAGAGAATGTGGTCTGTCCTTTCTGCGGCTGTCTCTGCGACGATATTGCCGTGGAAGTGGAAGATAACCGCATTAAGTCGGTGAAAAGAGCCTGTAGCAATGGGCGGAGCGTTTTCCTTCACGCTCCCACCGAAGCCAGGCGTCCAGTTGTGGATGGCAAAGAGGTGGATTGGCCTGATGCCATTGATGCTGCTGCGCGCATCCTGATGAAGTCGGCCAGTCCACTTATTTACGGCCTGAGTTCCACGGCCTCAGAGGCCCAGCGGAAAGCGATCGCTTTGGCGGACCTGCTGGGTGCCTCCATTGATAGCACCTCTTCCATCTGTCACGGCCCAACCTCTATCGGCATCCAGAGCCAGGGCGAGCCTACCTGCACACTGGGTGAGGTCAAACATCGCTCTGACCTGGTAATCTTCTGGGGGTGCAACCCGGTTGAGGCGCATATGCGGCACTTTGCCCGCTACTCTGTGCTGGCGCGGGGCAAGTTCACTCCTCAGGGGCGCAAGGACCGCACGGTGGTAGTGGTGGATGTGCGCCCTACGCTCACCGCCAGGAACGCCGATATCTTTCTGCAACTGCGCCCGGGCAGCGACTACGAAGTACTGATCACCTTGCGTGCGATGCTCAAAGGCGCAAGGCTGGACGTGGCAGAGGTCGGCGGAGTGAGCGTGGCCCAACTGGCAGACCTGGTGGAGCGAATGAAGCGTTGCCGCTTTGGCGTTGTCTTCTTTGGAATGGGAGTGACGCAGACCGGCGGCAAGCACTGGAGTATTGCTGAACTGGTCGCGCTGGCGGCTGAACTGAACGCCCACACCCGCTTCAACGTTATGCCGATGCGGGGTCACGGCAATGTGGCCGGAGCGGATTGCACCCTCACCTGGCAGACAGGTTATCCTTTCGCGGTGAACTTCGCCCGCGGCTATCCCCAATACAACCCTGGGGAGTTCACAGCGGTGGACCTGCTGGCCCGCCAGGAAGTGGACGCGGCGTTGATCATCGCTTCCGATCCGATGGCTCACCTCCCGCGGCAGGCAGCCGAACACCTCAATCGCATCCCCACCATTGTCCTTGACCCGGAAATGAACCTCACCGCTCGGGTGGCCCGGGTGGTTCTACCGACTGCCATTTACGGGATCAGCGCCGTGGGGACGGCATATCGTATGGATAACATCCCCCTGCCGCTGAAAAAGGTGGTAAACTCTCCTCAACCGACAGATGAGCAGGTGTTAGACTGGATTATAGAGAGGGTAAAGACATGATCGGGATCATCAACGGTGAAGTGTACGACCCCCAGAATGGGGTCAATGGCCAGATATGCGAAATCTGGGTTGAGAACGGTAAAATCGTGCCGCCGCCAGACCTGGAGAAGAGGGGAGGGGCCCAGATCATTGATGCCAGTGGTATGGTGGTCATGCCGGGTGGGGTGGATATTCACAGCCATATCGTGGGGGCCAAAGTAAACGCAGGGCGCAAGTTCCGCCCGGAAGACCACCGGGACCATGTGCGGAGCCGGACGGCGTACACGCGGTCGGGGTCTGGCTACACGGTGCCCAGTACCTTCCTCACGGGCTACGGCTACGCGGAGTTGGGCTATACCACGGTGATGGAGGCAGCCACCGCACCCCTGACCGCTCGCCACACCCACGAGGAACTGGAAGATACCCCCATGGTGGATAAGGGCGTTTTTATCACCATGGGTAACAACCACTTTATTATGAATTGTATCCGCACCAAGCAGTTGGAGAAGGCGCGCCATTATGTGGCCTGGCTTCTGGGAGCCAGCAAGGGTTATGCCATCAAAATCGTCAATCCCGGTGGAGTAGAGAACTGGAAGTGGGGCCGTAATGTAAGCACACTGGACGATGAGGTCATCGGTTTTGGCGTCACTCCGCGCCAGATCATCACTGCTCTGGCCTGGATCAACGATGAACTGGGCTTGCCCCATACGCCCCACATCCACGGCATCAACCTTGGGCAGCCAGGAAGTGCCCGCACCACGGTGGAGACGATTAAGGCCCTGGAAGGACGCCGGGCTCACCTGTGCCACCTGCAATTCCTCAGTTATGGTGGAGAGCCGGGCAAATCCCTTCGCTCCGGAGCGCTGGAAGTGGCCCGCGCGGTGAACGAACATCCCAACATTACCGTGGACATCGGTCAGGTGGTGTTTGGTCAGGTGACCACGATGACTTCGGATGGTCCCCTTCAGTACCGGCTACATCAACTGACGGGCCAGAAGTGGATCAACGACGACGTGGAGGGAGAGACGGGTGGCGGCATTGTGCCGATGGAGTACAAACGCAGGAACTGGATCAACGCCATCCAGTGGATCACTGGCCTGGAACTCTTTTTGCTGATTGAGGACCCCTGGCGCGTCTTTCTGACCACAGACCATCCAAACGCGGGGCCGTTCTTTTGTTATCCACAAGTCATCAAATTGTTGATGGACCGTGACTACCGGGCTGAGATGCTGGAAAAGGTGCATCCCCGGGCACGAAAGCGCACAGTGCTCGCCGAATTAGATCGCGAATACTCCCTATATGAGATCGCCATTATTACTCGTGCAGGGACTGCCCGCGCCCTGGGTCTGAAGAATAAAGGGCATCTGGGCTTGGGAGCAGATGCCGATATTGCTATCTATCGCAAGATGGATGATAAAGAGGCGATGTTTGCCAGACCCTACCTGGTGCTCAAGGATGGTCAAATAGTGGTGCGCGACGGTCAGGTCTTGCACGAGTATCAGGGACGAACGCTCTACGTCGCTCCGTCCTACGATCCGGGAGTTGAGTCCGACCTGCGCACCCACTTTGAGGAGTGTTACACCGTCTCTTTTGAGAATTATCCGGTCGCGCCGGATTACCTGCCTCGGAGCGAGGTGGTGTCATGTACATAAACGGTGTGGAGATTGAGGATGCGTTTGCCGAGGCCTTCAAGATGCGGGCCGCCCGGCTCATTATCACTGCCGTAAATCCCCGCTGGGCGCTGATCGCGGCGCAGGTGACCACCGGTTTTGCCACGTCGGTCATTGCCTGCGGTTGCGAGGCAGGCATTGAGGGGACCGTCCCCAGGGATGAAACTCCCGACGGGCGGCCAGGGGTCAGCGTCCTCATTTTCGCTATGGGCTCCAAGCAACTGGAAGATCAACTGATGCGCCGGATAGGCCAGTGTGTGATGACCTGTGCAACCACCGCCTGTTTTAACGGCCTGGAAAGCGATGAGAAACTGAAAATTGGTAAAGCGCTTCGCTACTTCGGCGACGGCTTCCAGACCAGCAAACTCCTTCCTTCTGGAATCACAGAAGACCGGGGTAAAGGGGGGCGGAGGCTCTGGCGGATACCGGTGATGGAAGGAGAGTTTCTGGTTGAGGAGAGTTTTGGCATCCAGAGAGCCATCGGTGGTGGGAACTTTCTCATCCTGGGCGAGAATTCCACTTTGACCCTGGAGGCTGCAGAAAAAGCAGTAGAGGCGATGAAGGTGGTAAAGGGGGTGGTACTTCCCTTCCCCGGCGGGATCGTGCGCAGTGGGAGTAAAACTACCTCCAAGTACAAATTCCTCCGTGCGTCCACTAACACCGCTTACTGCCCTACCATCCGAAATCAGACCGATTCTGCCCTCCCGGAGGGCGTCAACTGCGTACTGGAAATCGTGATTGACGGGCTGGACGAGGAGTCCATCCGGGAGGCGATGCGGGTTGGCATCCAGGCGGCTTGCATTCCCGGCATTGTGCGCATATCTGCGGGCAACTATGGCGGTACGCTGGGGCAATATCATTTTCATCTGCGCGAAATACTGGGTTAGTCAGCCTCAGGGAAATCCTCATTAACGGCGAAGGAAGGATTGCATTGAACCAAGGAGGTATCCGGCATGGGGTGCATATCGTGCGCTGGATTTGTGATCGCAATGAGCGAGACGGACGCGGTGACTTTGCGCCTGAAGGAACCGACGACCATCCCCATTGAGGCCGATAGCATTTGCCCGGACCTATTTGTCGGCCGCAGCCAGGCGGGGATTGAGTCGCTGCCTGCCTTCTATGGCCGGCGGAAGGTCACTCTGGGCGACCTGTTCACCGTAGAAGGAGAGAATTCGGATCAGGTCATTGTGGAGGGCGCTCTGCGCTATGTAAAGAAGATCGGGCAGCGAATGACGCGCGGTCGCGTTGTCGTGCGGGGAGATGTGGGCCTCCATCTGGGGGCATATATGCGTGGGGGGGAAATCGTTGTAGAGGGTAACGCCGGGGACTGGGCTGGAGCCCATATGCAGGGTGGTCGCATCTGGATCCGGGGGAATGCAGGCCATTTGCTGGGTGCGGCCTACCGGGGCGAGAAGCGAGGGATGAACGGCGGAGTAATCATCGTGGAAGGCAACGCGGGCCGAGAGGTGGGGGCGCTTATGCGTCGGGGATTGATTGTTGTTCTGGGCGACGTGGACGAGTTTGCCGGAGTTAGGATGATCACGGGCTCCATTTTCGTCTCGGGTCGCCTGGGTGCGCGCGCTGGCGCGGGAATGAAGCGTGGAACCATCGTGGCCTTCGCCGACCACGCGGAACTGTTACCCACTTTTCGCTACGATTGCCGCTTCCAGCCCACTTTTCTGCGTTGCTATCTGCTGCAACTGCATGCGTGGGGGATGTCCATAGATGATGACCGTCTGGAAGGATTCTATCGCCGCTATCACGGCGACCTGACCACTCTGGGTAAAGGGGAGATACTCATCTATGATCAGCGTTAACGAGCGAGCAACCGATATTCTGCGATGTATGATGGCCCAGGCTGAGGGCCTTGGCGTGGCTGTGCTCACCCTATCCAACGGCACTACGGTCATTGACGCCGGTATCAAGGTGCCGGGGAGTTTCGCGGCGGGCAAGATGTTTGCCGAGGCCTGTTTGGGTGGATTGGGAGAAGTGGAGTTCACCCACTTATCCTTTGACCAACTCTGGCTGCCAGGAGTGAGTGTGCGCGTGGAGCATCCGGCCATTGCCTGCATGGCCTCCCAATACGCAGGATGGGCCATCAAACGGGGCAAATTCTTCGCCATGGGTTCCGGTCCGGCGCGCGCTCTCTACGCGGGTGAGGAATTGTTCCAGCGGCTGAGTTATCGCGATCAGTCTGGGGGAGCGGTACTTCTGCTGGAGGGCCGCAAATTACCCGACGAAGAGGTGGCTGAATATGTGGCTGGCAAATGCGGGGTGGATCCTGCGAATCTGATATTAGCGATCGCACCCACTGCGAGTCTGGTTGGTTCCATCCAGGTCGCCGCGCGGGTGGTAGAGACCGGCCTGCACAAAATGACCGAACTGGGTTTTGACATTGAACAGGTGGTCGCAGGCTTTGGTACCTGCCCGATTGCCCCCGTGGCTGCCGACGACCTGAAAGCGATCGGATTGACCAACGACGCCGTTCTCTACGGCGGTCAGGCTTACTATGCCGTCCGAACCACAGATGAGGCACTGGAAGCCATCATAGACCAGGTCCCCTCCTCAGCCTCCAGAGACTATGGGAAACCGTTTTGCGAGATTTTCCAGCAGTACGAGGGAGATTTCTACAAGATTGATCCCCTCCTTTTCAGCCCGGCGGAGGTGATGATCAACAATCTGAACAGCGGGAAGACATACCGAGCCGGAAGGCCCAATCCGGAATTGCTGCGGAGAATGGTGGAGTGAGAATTGGGATCCTGGGATCCAGGACAGGTTGGCACGTAGAGGCCCTGCTGAAGGCCTTTGGGCGGTTGGGTATACCCGCCGATTGTTTTTCCATCACCCGTTTCGTGGCCAGGATCGCCCATAGACCCTGTGTTCGCATAGAGGACCATATTCTGGAGAACTACGATGCCATCATTGTCCGTAGCATCCCCATGGGGTCGCTGGAGCAGATTATCTTCAGGGTAGATGTATTGCACCGCCTGGAAGACCTGGGAGTCCGGGTGGTGAACTCCGCCAGAGCCATTGAGAGGACGGTGGATAAGTATTACACCTCGGCCCTTCTGGAGGATGCCGGTATCCCCACCCCCCGTACTGTGGTGACAGAGCGTTTTGATGATGCAATGGCGGCCTTTCGGGAGATGGGCGATGTGGTGGTGAAGCCCCTCTTTGGCTCTGAGGGGCGGGGAATGGTCAGGGTTAGCGATGAAGATGCCGCTTACAGAGTCTTCAAAGCGCTGGAACTGGGCCGCTCCATTTTCTATCTCCAGGAATTCATCCCCCATGCTCATTGGGACATCCGGGTCTTCATTGTTGGAAATAGAGTGATCGCCGCGATGGTGCGCCGGGCCGAGGGCTGGAAGACCAACGTGGCCCGAGGGGCGAGTGTGGAGCCCCTGGAACTGAGCAAAGAACTGATGGAGATGAGCCTGAAAGCGGCTGCAGTTTTGGAGGTTGATTACGTTGGGGTGGACATCCTGAAAGCCGAAAGTGGTGGGTATTACGTGACCGAACTGAACGGTATCCCCGGCTGGAAGGGTTTGCAGACCGTAACCGATGTGAACATCGCCGAAAAGATTGCAGAACATGTGGTCGGCCTCGTCAGTGGAGGTCGTTGATCTTGCCCCGCTATGGTTTCCACACCCCAGCCACCTGATCCGGGATCTCCCTGGCCTCTCCCTGAAACCCTCGTGAGGCTTCCTTCAGCCAACACCGCAACTCCTGCAATTGAAGGGTATTACATAGAATCCACCGATGGCCTCCTGTTCGCGGTGAAGGGGTTGGTCCATCCGCCGGAGATGGTGGTGGCTTACCTGAGATATGTCCCTGACCCGAATGGCGAGAGGGAGCGGAATGGTCGGCGTTACAGAAGATTCTATCGCTTTGACGAGCAGGAGAGATTACTTCATACGCAGGGTCTTCCCTATCTTTTTGACGATCCGATCCTTGGCGAACGGATTCAGGGTGTGCCCAGGGAGTATATCAGGAAAGTGTACGATCCTTGCCTGAGGATGGCGGAACTCCGGGGGAGAGAAATTCTGGATGGGCTGGAGAGGGAGGCCGTCCAATTCGCTGACCTGCTGGTGGAGCGGGCAGGAGTGCCGGAAAGGAGTACGGGCATATCGGGCTCAATTCTCGTGGGTTTGCATACTGCCCACTCCGATCTGGATATCGTTATCTATGGCTCTGAGCACTGCCGGAGAGTGCACAAGGCATTGCAACAAATGCTGGATGATCCGGAAAGTGTGGTAAAGAGACTCAACGAGCACGAAATGAGGGGCCTCTACATCTCCCGCTCCCAGGACACACCGATGAGTTTTGATGATTTCATCAGACTGGAGAGCCGTAAGGTCATTCAGGGCAAATTCTGGGATCAGGAGTATTTCATCCGTTTTGTCAAGTCTCCAGCGGAGGTCGGGGAGAAATATGGAGAAAAGAAGTACAGATCGCTGGGGGAGGCGCAAATTGAGGCCCCTGTGACCGACGCCAACGGGGCGATTTTCACACCCTGCACATACATAATTGCGGACATAAGGTTTATAGAGGGATCAGAGGTGAATGACTTAAAGGAGATCGTCTCTTTTCGGGGACGGTTCTGTGAGCAAGCCAGAGAGGGGGAAAGGGTCATCGCTCGCGGCAAACTGGAGATGGTTGATTGGAAAGGGGAGGTTTACCATCGGCTGGTCTTAGGCCGCCCGGGCGATTTTATGGTTCCAGTTAGAACCCAGCGATAGGTGAGTAACAAGAGGGGGGCTCGCGGATTGAAGCCAAGCGATGAACCAGGTAATGCGGAAGCCCAAGGACAGGGATTTTATTGAGACCATAGAGGGGATGTTCTTCTGCGTGACGGATTACCTTCACCCGCCGGGCAAGTATACTGCCTATCTCAAATACTCCCCTGCCCCCGCGGGGAAGTGGGAAAGCGGAGAGATTCGTTACCGCAGAGAACTGGAATACTATCATGTCAGTCAGGTGGCTGACACGATTGCTTACCTGGAGCAGAATTATCCCTATTACGTCCATTACTGCCCTGTCCGGGACATTAAGTTCTCCATGGTCCCCCAGGAATACGTGAAAAAATATTATGTGCCCGAACAGCGGTTGCAGGAAATCCTTGACAGTCCGGGAGATCCCCTTGAGGACGAAGTACGGGCTTTTGTATCGGAGATAATAGCCCTGACGGGACTGGAAGAAAGCGCTTTTGGCATAACCGGCTCCATCTTACTGGGGATCCACAACCCCGCGTTCTCGGATATAGACCTCCTGGTTTACGGGTTGGAGAACTCTCGCCGGGTCAGGGCATTGCTGAAGGAGGGGGCTTCGGTCCGCATTCGCCCACTGATGGGGAAAACCCTGGAGGAATGGCTTTCCTTTGCAGTTACCCATTTCCCACTCAATCATGACGAGGCCCGGTATCTTGCCTCCAGAGGCTGGAACTACGGTTTCTACAAAGAACGATACTTTTCCATCCATCCTGTAAGAACCAATGACGAGATACGGGAGAATTATGGTGACAGAATATACCGGGAGGAGGGAGAAGCCAGGATCCGGGCTGTCGTCTCGGATGCCAGCGAATCGCTCTTTACGCCCGCGGTGTACAAGGTAGAGAGCGTGGAAGTGCTGGAAGGCGATGAAAGGCTATCATTCATGCTCAGTGAAGTTGTCTCTTTTGAAGGGCTCTTTCGCGACGTGGTGGAATCTGGTCAGGAGATTGAAGCCAGAGGCAAACTGGAGAGCGTGAATAGACAATATTACAGACTGGTAATCGGCACAACAATGCTCAAGGGCAGGGAATATATCAAGCCTCTTGTCAGGAGTTCAAGGGATGGTTGAGCCATTGCTTTTGCTCTATGTCGCCGCGATTATGGCCGTAGGGATAGGGGCGAAAGCGACCACCCTGGAGAAATTCATCCTTGGGGACAGGTTGGGCACAAGAGCGATGGTCGCTACCATCGTCTCCACATTCTACGGGGCGTCGGTCATACTTGGAGGAGTCAGCCTGACCTACCAGATGGGATTGGGAGTTATCTGGTATATCGTGCCCTTTTACCTGGGGAACCTGGCTGTCGTTTCCCTGCTGGAAAAGATAACCCGCTCAGGGAGATATACCCTGCCGGATTTCCTGGGAGGTTTCTACGGTGAGAGGTTCGCTGTTGCCAGTTCTGTGTTGCTGGCAACTCTTTGCCTCGTACCGGAGGAGATCATCGCAGGGGGCAAGATTTTGTCCTCCTTCACAGCAATACCTGCAGAACTGGCGATGATCATCATCGCCTGTATACTGGTCGTACCTGTTGCTGTAGGCGGGATGAGGGCGGATGTGAGGACGGATATCGTTCAATTCATCCTGATGGTTTGCGCACCTGTTATGATGGCACCGTTTGTATTCAGCCTGCGAATAGACCTGACTTCAGCAATTCCGGAGGGGTATCTCAATCCATTCTCATACATATCGGCACAGGAGATTGCCGTCTTTTTCGTACTTCTTTTCTTCCTGCCGATAACCTCTGCTCCTCTCTACCAGAGGCTCTTTGCCTCCGGATCAACAGTCCGCTCCAGTAAATCGGTGCTGTATTCTATAGCAATATGGATGGTGGTAGACTCCATAGTTGTCCTGTGCGGGTTTGCCGCCCTGCAATTGTTTCCTAACCTGACGGACCCGGATATGTCCCTTATAGTGCTCGGGACGGCGCTGCCTGTCGTAACGAGAGGGATCTTCTTCGTGGGTTTGCTGGCCGCGATAATGAGCACGGTGAACTCTTTCCTGCAGTCCGGTGCTTCCAGTCTGGCATACGATGTGTTCAGGCACCTCAGAGCCGCAAATGATGAAAGCGGATTGTTGATTATTTCCAGGGTGCTGGTAATCGTGCTGGGCCTCTTGAGCCTGGGCCTGGCCCTCTGGTTTCAGAAGATTGCACCAGCACTGGTGTTCACATTGAGCATGTGGACAGCCGGGATACTGGTTCCCACGCTGGCAGCACTGATGGGATGGAGGTTGAGGGAAGGTACAGCATTATACAGCCTGCTGGGAGGGGCTTTATCGTCCCTGGTCTGGAGAATCATCCAGCCCCTTCCCATAGATGCCTTGTTCATTGGGCTGGGATCCTCTCTTCTGGTGGCGATAGTATCGGAGGTGTTCCGAAAAGGCCTCCAGCGTGGATAGGGGAGCGGTTATCGTAATAGAGGTTGGCTTATGTTCAAAAGTGGTGCATTTTCTCAAGGATACTTTTACCTCACACTCTGCCCCCTCCCCGTTGCGGCATTCGCCGCACCGGGAGGTAAGGACAAGGACAAGCCTTGCCCTTGCAGGGGTTTCGGGGCGGGCGGCCAAAGGCCGCCCGCCCCGAAACCCCTATTTTTCTCTTCTCCCCCGCCGCGGCGGGGGAGAAGAGAGCCATGGGGATGAGGGGGCGCTAAAGGCCCAGCCCCTCGCTTGCACAAAGTCTGAACATGAGCCCAGAGGTTTTCAACCCGCGTATGGCCGACGAGCGATTCTGATCCGAAAGATAGAGCAGGCGAAGGGTTCGGAAAAATGATATCAACGGCTTCCGCTGTTTCCTTCGAGGTAACCCCAGTGTAAGGATTGTTCCTGGATGTATTTCTTGCCCAAACGCACTGCCAGGGCAGCCCTTTCCAGTTCGCGGCCCAGATAGAAGGCATGGGACGCTTCATTCACCCCCAATTGGGCGAAAATCTCTCCGGGGTCTGTTCCCGCCACGAAAAGGTCGCGGTTAAAGACGTAAATCCTCTCCTCATCGGTAAAGATACGGAAGTTCCGGTCCCGTACCCCTTTCTGAATGCGCCGTAGTTCTTCTTCACTGTAATGCTGGTGGGGCGTATCCTTCAGGGCAATTAACCGGTCATCAATCCTCTTCGGCAAGACCTGCCGATGATGGGCATAATGCATCAATCGGCGCGCGATATCCAGTTCTCGCACCGAACCTCTGGCCCAACTGATCACCTCAGTAGTCAGGACATAGTCAATATCCAACTCGGTGACCACCCCCATCAGGAGAGCGTTGATGCCAACACTATCGGCGTCTGTCAACTCGGTGATGTTACCGATTCCCATAAGCATGCTGGCCTGGGGGTATCGTCGGCGAACCTCGTAAAAACGGCAAAGAGACTCGGTGAAACCAAAGTTGATGGGATTGATGATCGGGTCTATGATATACGATACTCCCCACTGCTCCAATTTCGCGATATTGCGTTCCAGAGAATCCAGCCCCCCGTCAAAATCAGGTATCACGACCACTCTGCAAGAAAGTTCTCGGGCCAGGTCCAGATTGGACGAGTTCACGCTGAGCAGATAATCAAAGCCCACCCGGCTGGCCCGCAACACGTCCTCACGGTGGAAAGTGTCCAGGCTTACTGTGAACCCGCGCTCTTTGAGGGCTGCCACTACTTCCTCAACGTGGGGGAAATTCCCCTCTGCCGGCCATCCCAGGTCTATGATATCCGCCCCACTGGCCCGGTAATACTCGGCCCGGTTCAGAATCTCCTCTGTGGTCAGAAAAGGGGCATCCACAATCTCGGCCAGAATCTTGACCCGGTATTCCCCGTAACCTTCATTCCGGTGCTGGTGACCAAAGAAGAGGGGAATGTCCTTAAGGTCGTTCGGGCCGCGTATGACTTTGCTCCCCGTCGCGACCTCAATGGGGCCTAAATCCCCCTGGCACAAACCCGGGACCATCACGAAGTCATACTTTGTCTTAGATGAGAGATGCTTGGCAATAAAGGCGGGCTTCATCAGAGCGGCTACCGAGATGGGGAGAGCGGCGATATCGTATTCAAAATCGGGGTTCATCCCGGTCAGAGTATCTGCCAGGGCCTCCGCGGCTAATTGGCCGGTCACAAATAGATATTTAGCCATCCCTGCAACTCCTCTATGTTTCTCACCACCGTCACCCCCGGGAACTGGCGCAATTTCTCCACATTCTCCAGGTCAACAGGGCGCGGGTAGACCTTAATGATATTCCCCCCGGGATCGCGAGAGTCCATTTCGGGAGCGATATCGGTCGGCAGAACAACTATGGGCACCTGGGATTTTCCTGCTTGAGCAAACAGGTTGGTAATCAGGGAATCAGAGATACCGCAGACAAATTTCGCTACAGAATTAGAGGTAGCGGGGGCTATAATCAGAGCGCTGTATATTCCCCGAGCGAACCTCCCCGCCACAGGCGCGCTATACGTATTATCCCGGACCACGTGAACAAGGGAGAGTCTTGATTCCAGGTGATACATTCCGATGACTTCCTCTGCCGCTCGGGAGAGGAATACATCCACGTTGCTCAGGCTCAGCGCCAGATTGACGCATTCTTCCAGAAGGTGCCCCGCTCCGGTCATTCCCCAGGCAATTTTTTTCATAGATTCCCTTTCTGGGAAAGGAATTGAGTGTAATAAGCCGTCTGGCCTGGTGCTTCCTCTATGCCCACCGTGATAGAGACCAGATTAGTTACCCCCTGCTCTCTGAGCGTCTCCAGCACCTGGTGGCAAACGTATTCTGCCAGCCTCTCGGCAGTGATGTTGTCTACCGGCAGGGTTAAGACGTCCTGAGCGGGAAACAGGTAGCGTCGTTCCCCAAAGCGTATTTCCCATTCTTTGTCACCCTGTGTTATCTTGAGGTGTTCATTCTGCAGGGGGATTAGAAAGTGGTGATCCAGGGAATCGCAGATGCGGCGAAGGAGACGCTTCATTTCCACGAAGTCAAAGACGTACCCGTCACTTGTCAGGTCTCCTACCAGTTCCACGGTAAGAGCATAGTTATGGCCATGCAACCGCTCGCACTTGCCCCCGAAGGTGATGAAGTGCGCCGCGCTGAAGCGCAGATTGCCTCCCCCAACGACGATTTTGTAACTCATGCTTTGCCCTCCAGCCATTCTTCTAAGGCGGTGTGCCTGGTGATGTACCGCCCTCCCAGGATTTCCTGTCGGATCTCGCCCAGAGTACCGTATCTTTCGGCGAAAACGTCGTGTTTGTGGATGCTTTCAAAGTTCACCTGTTTCGCCAGGACAAAGGCGCCATCGGGCAAGTCTGGATACATATCCACCACGTTGTGGAGCATCTCCCTCACCACATCCTCTACAAATCGGGGATTCCGATGGGCCTTGTTTACCACGAATAGTTCGTCCTCCCTCTTCAACAAGTTATAGGTCTCGGAACTCATAGAGGCCTCCACAACCTCCACCAGTTCCTCGGCCCGAATTCGCTGGTCTGCACCGATCAGCAACGTGCCTCGTCCCCGCTGATTGTGTGAAGCCAGAGGAATAACCGATAGGGCCCTTTCGGCCTCTTCTTCGGAAAACCCCTCTTCCAGCAGCCTTTCTTTGGAGTAATGCCGGATCATGTCCTGAGCGCAGGGGCAAACCAGCATACCCTCTGCCTCTGCCCCTACCACACTTCTCAGGGTTTTTTCACTGCACACCGCGATGCCGAGGAGAGTATAGAGTTCCTGGGTCCTTCGGGCCGAGGCGGGGGTCACCTTATCGGCAGGGTATCTGGCCTGAAGGCGGACCTCCGAACGAACGGCTCCTTGCCTCTGTACGATCTGATGGGCGATCCTCTCAACCAGGGACTCAATATCCGGAGACTCCTCACTGGTTACCTCGTCCACCACTTCCTCCAGCACATCGCTAAAGCGAGACATGTGCACGCCCATCTGCTGGGGTTTGAGATCCACAAAAATTTCCAGGGTAGCATAGAAAAGGTTATGGCGACCGTTGCTGATCAGGCGGACAATGCGCTGCATATTGGTGATCCCTACCCGGCTTAAACTCACATGGACAGCGGGCTTGGTCTCCTGAACATCGCGCTTCAAGGCCGCTTGAAGACTGCGCGAGATTTTTTTACTCCGCTGGAATCCACCCCTTTCAACAGTTCCGCTATGGGGATTTTTAGGACCGGGTGGATGAGATCCGGCGCGATTTCGGCCAGAGGAACCAGCATAAACGCGCGTTGCGGCAGCCGGGGATGGGGGATAGTGAGTTCGGGTGATTCTATCACCAGGTCGTCATAGAACAGAATGTCAATGTCAATGGGACGGGGTGCGTCGCGGAAAGAAGGTTGGCGCCCCATCCGGCGCTCAATGCGCTTCAGGAAGTGGAGAAGTTCCAGAGGAGGCAGTTGGGTGGAAATACGACAGACCGCGTTGATGAAGCGCGGCTGGTCCAGATAGCCCACCGGTTCGGTCTCGTAGAACGAGGAACCCTCTTCCACCGTAACTTGAGATTTCATTTGCTGTAAAGCCTGGACGATGTTGCTCTGACGATCCCCCAGGTTTGATCCCAGACCCAAATAAATTTTGCTGGACTGTGTCATTTCTCTCCTTCGCTTTATGGAACCCTCTCATACAGGATGTGCCCTCTATTATCCGCCGCTACGGGGAACGTAACCCCTGTTGCTCCAACTCGTGCAAGGAAACGGCGTGCCTCGTCGGCCAGGTGTTGAGCCGCCTGTTCCCCTTCCACCAGGCCGTAGACGGTCGGCCCCCAGGAACTCTGCCCGGCGCCGTGTGCGCCATGCCGAAGCAGGTAATCCACAACCTCTCCGGAAAGCGGGGTGGCAAAGCGCCCCCCTGCTTGCTGAGGAGCGAAGCAGTCCCCCACTGTGTTCTGAATCTCGGTCATCGCCGCGCCAAAATCGGCAATGCGCCGCTCTATCAGGGCGGGCAGCATTTTCATGACCAGCAAGCGGCAAATACGGCCTGCTAACTCCGCTGGTGGCGAGGGAAGGGCCCGGAAAGCCAGGTCCTCGTCCATCCCGCTGACTCCCCTGCGCTCGGGCTCGGGAATGACCACCACAAAGAACCAATCCTCTGGAAACGGGTGCCGGAAGAGTATGGGGGGGATATTTCGGCCTTCTCCCGGTATCCCGCCATCCACAGCGAATCCACCGCTCTGAAAAGCGGCTATCCCGATCCCGGACCGGTTTCCTCGCCCCCAAAAATGGGCCATCTCCTGCAGCGGGATTTGAAGTCCATACAGATGAGCCAGAGCCGTACCCACGGCTAATGTCAACTGGGTGCCCGATCCAAGCCCCACATGGGAAGGAATGCTCTCCCGGACCTGAATGCAGGCCGCGCCGGAAAGGGGATAGTGCTGGCGGAACCGTTCAATGATCCCCCAGACGCGTTCCTGTTCTGCTCCTTCCACTACTCACTCCGTCGCGCGGGTGGCTTCCACAACCACATTCGGCCGTGAGATGGCCACTCCAATGCTACCAAAGCGACGGCCCAGCTCTCCGTTCAGGTCCAGCATACCCAGATGTAGCCGCGCGGGTGTTTTAACCACTATCTTCATTGCAACTGCCTCCTTATCCAATCAAGCAGATATTCCATGGCTTCGCACTCTCTTTCCCCGCCAGTCTTCCGCACAATTTCCTCGCTGCGTTGGAGTTCAGCCCATACCTGCTGCTCAGGATACAGGTGCAGACGGGTCGCCATGATGGTAGCCTCTATAATCGCGTTTCGCCCCCGATTAAATCCCAGGAAATCCCGCTGCCAACCTCCACCCACCACCCGACAACGGATCTCCGCCCGTTCCCCTGTATGGTGTGCTTCTTTTACCACAAGTTCTCGCCAGAAGCAAGCCGCACACAGGACCGCACCAGGTATATAGCGGGCCGGGAACCACGGAAGACAGGGATCAGTGAGAGCGCTCTGCACGAAAAGGAGTACGTCGTCCGTCACGTTTGCTACCCCGTAGCCCGTATCCATCAGATAGCGATAGGTGTGGGTATTTCGGAAGGGGCGGACAACCATCTCCTCTTCGCCCCAAACCACTCCCATAGGCGCGAAATTGGGGTTCCCTTGTGGATCCAGGGTGGAGAAAATTGTCTCAATAATCATACCGAATTGCTCCTCCATACAAAATCTCTATCGGTACAGGAAAGCAAAACCCTCCATCAGTAAAGCCAGAAAGATCGTCGCGGCGGTCAGGTCGGCGGTGGTGCCTGGATTCAGCGTGTGCTGGGGATCGCGCAGGTCGCGGTCCATCTGGCATATAGCCTTTCTCCCCGCTTCCGTCGTTACCCCACCCAGTTCCAGCACCCGTTGCGCCTGCTCAGAGACCCACTGGGCGATTTCCGCTCCGCGCTTGCGCTGGATAAGGGTATCTGGCACCTGGGCCAGTAGCGTGAGAAAAGTTTGCACAATGGCGTCTGGAAGACCGACTCCGGACCGACGGGCTGCCATCAGGGCCGGAAGGCCGATCTCAAAGGTGATGGCGTAACCGGTACAATATTCTCTGGCGATGGCATCACGCTCCCTGGCAAGGGCCATCGCCTGTTGCAGAGGGATTGTTGGTTCCTGGGATATGTCTTCGTTTCCCACCTTTCCCAGGCCGCCTGGTCGGGCCGTTCGAATGGCTGTGTAAACCAGGCGCGCGTCCTCCACCGTCAATGCACCCAGAACAGATCTCAGTTTCTCCCGCAGGTCCTGCCCGGCCTGATGGTATGCTTTTGCCAGAGGGACCAGCAACAGCACGATGCCCAGATTGGTGTTGGTGTTCACCAGAGAGCGGGTATCCTCCACGGCTCGGAGAACGGCTTGGCCCACTGAGGCCGTAGCCGTCATCTCTACAGCGGGGCCAATCGCGATGGCGCTGAGGAGAAAATCTTCAAGGGATGCGTCCTCAAAATCGGCATAGCGGCTCACATTGCCCGGCTTCGGCGCGCTGACCTCCAGAAGACAGGCAATCTGGGCCGCCTGGGCAACCTGATAGGGGGACATAAGAGGAGGCATAGTGCTCAGATACCAGTGATGTTTGAAAAGTCGGTCAGACCTGACCGCGGAAAATTCCGGCGGTATCTATTCTGAAGGGATGACTTCAGGTGCTAAAGCCTTACCCTTTAGCGCCCCTTCATCCCTCGGGACGGGTCCAGAACTTGTCCCTACACATTCCCCACCGCAGCGGGGAAAGAGGGGGTTCGGGACAGGCAGCCGAAGGCTGCCCCCGAACCCCTCAGGAATACCCCCAGGCAGCGAAGCCGCAACGGGGAGAGGCGGGGGGCAAAAGGGTCCCATCAGCGGCGAAGGCCAGCCGTCAGTTATATCGGCTCCTCGTCAACCAGATTATAGGGATAGGTATCTGCGCTTCAGTTCCTCAGCACCCCGAATATACAGGTAATCTAAGACGGTCCCCTGGGCTTCCTTCAGTTTCATTGCCTGGACTAAGCCGGCGAATTGCCCCCCTGCCAGACCATCGGCTACCAGGGCAGCCCCCTGGGCCGCCTCTTTAGCCATTTCGGCAATACCCGCTACTCGCCGCACCGGAGCGAAGCGACTGAGGCGGCGAGTCAACTCCTCCCGGATGGCAGGGATACGGCATAACCGGCCGGAAAGGAGGATCTCGCGCGGAGAGGTGACCACTGTCATCTCAGCGGCTACGCTCTTGACCACGCCCTCAATCAGTGCTTCCCAGCCCTGAGTGAAACGCTCGTCTACGCCGAACCGATGGGTTGCTTCTTCCGGCGAAATATCCGGTTGATTCGCAATATAGGCTGCTCCACCGGAGAAAAGCACCTCCTTGTGAAAGCCTCCCATCAAATAAGCCAGTTCCCCGTCCATCATGCCCAGAGAGTAGAAGCCCGGTCCTCCGGTAGTTCCTCCCAGGCCATCCCGAACCTGACCCCCTTCTACTGCGATCACTGCTGTGTAGGCGCCTCCCACCTCCACAAGAATAAATGAGGTTTCTTCATAAGGGATTTGATGATAACGGGCTTGATCAAAGACTGCCAGGACAGTACAGCAGAGTTTATCGGCTGTGCCCATATCAATCTTATTGGCTTTACGGTAAGCGGGAACTGTAGATAGGTGGATTACTCCAGGCATAAAGAGAATCGGCAATTTGCTCTCTTTCATAAGGCTGATCATCTTGCTCATTCCCCCGAGTACGGAGATATGGCCGCGTTCCCTCTCGTCCACTAAAATGAACAGAAAGAGTTCCCGCGCACCGAAATCCTCAATGCGAACCCAGGGGAGTCCGTACCCGGAAGGCCCGATAACCAGGTCCAGGGGACGGGCGTCAAGAAGGGTATCAACCAAAACCTGGGGATTCGCTGCAACTTCAGCGGAGGGGATAGAGGTATCCAGAAAGACCTTTCCGTCCTCCAATCCACAGAGGTCAAAACTGACCGTACCGGGATCAATGCCGATGACTCTGGTCATGAGGTGTCCTCCATTCTGCAGGTTCTGCCAGATGCTTGTACAAGGAAGATTTTTGTAGAGGTTCAAGGCCGACGGTAGAATCGCTTGCCCCAACCTGCCTTTGCTTATAATAAAATGTACTGGGTACATCCTTGAAAGGACATACCCAGTACATCAGAGAGTGCATGAGCCGGACGGGCTTAGACAGCCACAGCCCACTGGCAGTAGCCCTGATCTCCCTTGTCAATGCCCTTCACGTACGGCACGTTGCGCTTGACCAGGGTGGTGACAGCGCAGTACTTGCAGGCGCGCACGGGTGCACCCGGAGTCTTCGGATCCAGGGCAACGATATTGGTCATCAACGTAGCCGTGGTGCACTCGGGAGTCAGGTAGCACGGGAAGTCGGCGAAGCTCATCAAGGCCGCGAAGCGCTGGGTGATGGCGCACGCAGGATAGGTGTAGCGCTGCGGGTTCATCACGACCTCGTGGTTATCAATGGGGCTCAGGTCTACCTGGATACCCTTGATCTTACCGCCAGCGCCGATCGGCTTGATGTCCAGGATCTGCTCGCCGCGCAGCAGCACATCCATGAAGTCCACGTTGTGCAACTCGTCCGCCTCACCGCGCTTGGGGTTCATGGCCGCGTAGTTATAGAAGCGTTTGGTCAGCAGGTCAATCACCATCGGCACGGTGAAGGAATCCAGCCACAGGATATAGGCCACTGCGCAGGCCGGCGCACCCGTCGCTACTGCCAGCACATCATAGGGGCTCTTGTAGGCGTTCTGCTCTAACCCGCGATACAGAGTCTTCTCAAAGACGCCCATCACGGCCTCGTAGATGCCAAAGACCATATCGTCTTTGAACATATTGTACGCGGATTGAGCAATGTGGTGGCCGATATCCCCTACGCAGTAGGCGGGCACCGCGGTGATGTTGGCCATATGCACACCCGCCTTCAATGCCGCCTCAATGTAGGGCCTCATCCTTTCTTTATACTGGGCCATATATTTGCGCACGTCAAAGGAGGTGTGAGGGCCATGCCCGCCCAGATTGTGCGTGTCCATCAGGTGGGCTTGCGCTGCGATCGGCTCACGATAGACAAACTGGAGCATCTCCACTTCGGCCTGCTCCGCCTCAGCCAGGGTCTTGCCCGCCTCCACAGCGGCCCGGAAGGCGGCCCCCAGACCATAGGAGGTGTTCATTCCCCAGGACTTGCAGGCCAGGATGGTTTTCTTGTGATCTGCGGGGATGTCCAGTTCTCGCAGAATGCGGTTGACTACGTTCGGCACCGACCCGACAGACATAGCGAAGTCCACGACGCAGGTTGGACCGTACATACCACCATAACGGCGTGCCGCCTCGCGCCCGATAAGGGCCCTGTGCGCGGCAATAGCGTCAATGAACTTCCACATAGACTTCTTGAACTCGGGGTCCAACTCGTAGAGGACTTCCAGGATGGCGGGGGTCTGATAGTGCTCTACAAAGGGGTCATCTTCGGGGCGGATGTAATCCGTCAGACCCAGCAGGATTTCATAGTGGGCATTTACCGATTGCACGTGGAGATCAATGACCTCTTTGGACTGTCGCCTGGTGCCATTTGATTAACGGCATCCACGTAGGGCTCGCAGTCTGTGAGTTTGAACTGGCCCCCGCGCTTCTCCTTGATCACACTATAGACCGACTTGGTAGCCCCTACAGCCTCACGGATCATCTTCTCGTAGACAGCCATTTTGAACCTCCTTTTCTTTGATGGTCGCTTTTGTGACTACTTCCCAACCTATAACCTGCGAGTTTTCCCTGACCTCCTTGGATGACCTCCTTTCGCGTAAATTTGAGAACGGGCTGTTGAACTCTATGAAGTCCACCCCTCTTCATCTGCCCTTCGGAGGGAGAGAGTTATATAGGAGGCACAAAAGCAGACCCTGAGGCGCCGATAACTGGGCACTACCGAAGGGAACTATACGACTTTCTCAGATCCTGTGTTCAAACCAGGGAGCGTAACTCTACGAGATTCGGTGCGGGTTACAGCAAATGTGAAGAGGAAGGAGATACATTTAGTGAAATACATTATTATTATACCACGAAGAAAACGATTTGTCAAGTACGCGTCGTGCCTAGGTGCATTTCAGTTTTGGGGCGAATTATGGGATAAGTAACTATCTTGACAATGTCACATTTGTAGCGCAGACTTGGTCTGTGTTCCCGACACAGCAATTGCTGGGGGGGCATTCCGCGTGCGCTGCCGATTGAAAACGCAACTCGGGGCGACATGTGTGGCTTATTGCGCCGGAGAGCTATCTACCCTGTTGCAGGTTGAGCACGGTGAAGAAGGGTTCCCGACGCGAAGCGCCCTCTGGTGGCAGAAGAATCCACCCGACGGGGCGAAACTGCACAGTATAGATGCAACTGTCAAGCCAGCGACTTACGGAGGGACGGACTGTCTCCGAAGATGTGATTTGCGTGAGCGTGTCCGGTTGATCAGATGCTCAATCACCAACATAGCGGCCTCT
>CAKZOY010000011.1 GCA_937138275.1 uncultured Chloroflexota bacterium | reverse complement strand
CGGGCCTGGTGGGGCGACCTGCACCGGGAACTGGTGGAAATGGGGGTGGACGGTTTCTGGGACGATATGAACGAACCGGCGGTCTTCGGCGAGGACGGATCCACCATCCCGGCGCCCGTCCGGCATGCCGGGATCGGAGAGGCGCCGGGTCTTGCTCCTTCCGACGGTTGCGACCATCGGCGGGCACACAACGTCTACGGGCTGAACATGGCCTGCGCCACGGCGGAGGGGCTGGCGCGCCTTGCCCCCAACCGTCGCCCCTTCGTGATTACCCGCTCCGGCTGGACCGGTGTCCAGCGCTACGCCGCCCACTGGACCGCCGACAACCGCTCCGACTGGCCTTCTCTCCGCCAGACGTTGCCGATGGTGCTGAACCTGGGGCTTTCCGGGATCGCTTTTACCGGCTCCGACATCGGCGGCTTTGAGGGCTTCGCCACGGGGGAACTTTTCACCCGCTGGCTGCAGATGAGCGTCTTCTTTCCCTTCTGTCGCGCCCACACCTATGCCTTCAGCCCCGACCAGGAGCCCTGGTCGTGGGGGGAGCCGTATCTGACGGTCAACCGGGAGTTCATCCGGTGGCGCTACCGGTTGCTCCCGTACCTGTACACCGCCCTGTGGCAATGCACGCGGACGGGCCTGCCCATCGTCCGCCCGCTCCTGCTGGATTTCCAGGACGACCCGGCCGTCCATACCCTGGACGACCAGTTCCTCTGCGGCGATGGGCTGCTGGTGGCGCCGGTGCTGGAGGAGGGGGCGACGGCCCGTCGGGTCTACCTGCCGAAGGGGGTATGGTGGGATTTCTGGACGGACGCCCGGCACGAGGGGCCGGGCTGGATAGAGGCGGAGGCGCCGCTGGAGCGGATTCCCGTCTACGTGCGCGCGGGGGCGGCCCTGCCGCTGGGTCCGGAGATGGAGTACGTGGGCCAGCGCCCCTGGGACCCGCTCACCCTGCACGTCTATCCGGGGGCGGAGGGCACGGTGGTCTCCTACCTCTACGAGGACGACGGCGAGACGATGGCCTACCCGCAGGGGGTATATCTCCTCCACCGCTTCACTCTTTCGGGGCGGGCGGATGCTCTGGAGATGAACTGGGAACAGGAGGGGGCATACGATCCCGGCCCCCGGCGGGTGGAGGTAATCGTTCACGGCGTGGAGAGGGAACCGCGGGTAGACGGACCGGCGGGCCTGACCGCCGAGTACCTCCCCGCCGTTCGTCGCCTGCGCCTGAGCGGCGCCATGCCGGGGCTCCTGCGGGTGGGGTGGGACTGAAAAGTTTTTGTGCTGGCGGCCGAATGGGCCTGGAGAAAAGAGAGGGGAGGGCGATGTTGCCCTCCCCTCCGCTTTTGCCGCCGGGCCGAAGGCTACGGGCGGAAGTTCCGCATCACCAGGGGGAGGTAGAGAGTGTGGCCGACGCGGACGTAGAAGACATCGCTGACAGCCTTGTGGCCGAAGATGTCGGTGACCTCAACCCGTACCGGGTAGCGCCCGAAATCAGGATAGCCGTGGTATGTGCTGCAGACATTCCCAGTGGCAACCGTTGTCTGAACCGGGCTCCTATCTCCGAAGTCCCACCGGCAGATGAAGGTGTTGGTCGTTTCCACATCCACGCCGGTGGTGATCACGGTCGTGGAGACGGTGGCGGTGATGAGCGCCGCGCCATACGGAGCGGAGACAAAGAACTCGTTCTGGCCCGGCGTTACGCGCACCTCAGCCCGCAGCCAGTCCAGCAACCGGTCCATCAGGTCTTCCCGCGTGTTGTAGCCGGTGTTGTTGTTGACCCCTTCCAGGCCGAAGGAGAGGTACGCCACCCGATAGCCCAGTTTCGTCCAGATTTCTGTGCCTTTCACCCGCTCCAGCGTGGGTTCGGAGGAGATGCGAGTGCCGAGGTGCCCCAGCCCTTCGGCTGTAG
>CAKZOY010000010.1 GCA_937138275.1 uncultured Chloroflexota bacterium | reverse complement strand
GCTTCCCAGAAGGTGGGATCCGAACAGAAAACCCGCCGCACCGTGGCTTGACGGCGGGCGGGCTCTGTGGTAGAATCTCTTCCGCCAGGCGGAGCCGCCCACCGTCTGGCCAACGCCTCGGGCTGTCGGCAAGCCGCGAGGCGATTTTGTTTTCTGCAGAAATTATACTCCTCCCCGGCGCGGGGGCAAGCGCGCTCACCGGGCCCCCCGGCCAGCAGAAACGCTCCCCGCTCTATCCTCTCTGCTCCCCCGGCCCCCGGTCACCCTCCTCCGGCGATCTCCCGCTCGATGTCTTCCCATATTTTCCTCGTTATCATCATATCTTTGCAAAACCAGGTAGGTGTGCAATCAACCGTGGTTAGGTGTGAATTGCCCAGAGAGAGGTTTTCTGGTATCATTCCCTTCCACATTGCCAGGATAGGAGAAAGGGATGGATACCAGAAAACAGTTCTGCCCCAACCGCAAATGCCCGGATTACGGAAGGTGGGTGCAGGCAACATCTGCATCCATAGCCGGAAAGAGTACCGATATTGCTGCAAGACCTGTGGGAAAACCTTCGTCGCTACCCACGGCACGCCCCGCTATCGGCGGAAATACGACGAACAAATTGTGGGCTGGGTGATTTCCCTGATCGCTTACGGCTGTCCCCTCGCCGCCATCGTCGCCACCTTTGGGATTGACGCCCGCGTGGACTTACCGATTCCTGTATTGCTGGAATAATTTGTCCATTTACAAAAGCGCCTTTTTTGAACCCAGCCTGACCGTTTACAGTCAGGCGAAAGCGCTCACACCGCGTGGCCGCAACGGGGGCAGAAGCGGGCGCCGGGCCGCAGAGGAGCACCACAATGGAGGCAAAGGGCTGTGGCTGCCGGAAGGGTCTGGCCGCAACGGGAGCAGAAGCGGGCACCCGGCCGCAACGGAGCGCCGCAGTGCGGGCAAAGGATCGCAGCCGTCAGAAGGGATTGGCCACAACGGGAGCAGAAGCGGGCGCCCGGCCGCAACGGAGCGCCACAGTGCGGGCAGGCTTCCGGAACGGTCGGGGGAGAGACGCGGGGAGTCGGCGGCGGGGTTGGAGGAACGGGAAACGGAGGACTGTAAGGCGGCGGAGGTGGGGGGAAAGAAGGCGGGACGGCCCACATATCTTCTGGCGGAGGTGACGGAGGCACCGTTGCACGACGGTTCAGAATAACGGCAACAGTAGATCCAACGACCAGAAGCATACCCGTACACCCCATCGCCCCGATAACCAGCATCAGGATAGAGGGAGGAATCGCACCGGTAGCCGATGGGACGGGTCCCGGTGTCACATAGGCGACAGGGGTCGGCGTGGGGATGGGTTCCGATGGGGGTTGTGACACCTCCGGTGTCGGCACGGGAGACGGAGCACCAGCCAGAGAGGGTGGCGCGGGGAGTTGCAACCGTCCGTAGCCGTAGCCGGTGTCCGGGCCGCGCGGGCCCCGGTCCACCGCGTGCGTCAGCAGAAAATCTATCACCTGCTGCCGGCTGAACTCCGGATACGCCTGCCAGACCAGCGCGGCCGCGCCGGCAACGTGGGGAGCAGAGGCCGACGTCCCCTCAAAAGGCTCTTCATACGTCGCACCGGAGACGGCCGTCGGGGCCGAAATTTCCGGTTTCAGACGACCATCGGCCGTTGGACCGCGGGAACTGTATTCGGCGAGCGCATCCCCCTGCCACTCTGCGGCACCGACAGCCAGCGCGCCGACGGCATCGGCGGGGATAGCCAGGCTGTACTCCGGCGAAGGATACGCCACATCTGCTCCGTGGACGAAGATGTCCAGCGTTGCCGCTCGGTCCGCTGCATACACCGTAACCAGCACAAAGATGTCTTCGCCGTCCCAACGGTATATAATCCCCTCAAATGGCTCCTGGCCCCAACCACCGTCCTGAGTGTTCTCGGAGGCGGCCAGCGGGTTCCCGCGTTCATCTATGATGTAGAGTTCGTAGTCCTGAGAGGCTCCCCCCCAGACGTCGTCCCACATTAGAATGACCTTCACCACCCTGGAGTAGAGATAAAGCGGCATCGCTTCCTGACCTGGGGCAAATTCATGGATGTTGTCCCCGTCCTGGTCGGTGAATACCCCCCGGTAGTGGGACTGGGCCTCGTTGCCCGATGAGTTCACCCATAGAATACCCCAGGCCGCGACGGAATCCACCAGTCGCGCCTGCCATCCGGTTCCATCCCTTGGGCCGATAATACCACCGGCCGAATGAGAGATAATGTGCACCCCTTGAGAGAGAAGCCAATCCACTGCCTCGCCTTCCGCTGCGTCGCTCCCATCGTACCAGGCGAAGAACAGTTCGGCCCCCGGGGCGATTTCGTGAATGATCTCCGCGCAGGCCGTGCCGTGCGTCTCCTCGGGGTCCCAATCGCCAAACGTAGCGACAGTAACCTCACCCGGGAGTTCCCGCCCCAACAGGTCCTGATAGCCGCCGAAGCCCATATCCAGAACTCCGATCCGCACTCCGGCGCCCGTGAATCCCGCCCGATGCCACGCTTCCGCTCCGATCACTCCAACCCCCTCCCCCGGAATCCGGCTTCCCTGAGGGGCATGGAGCGCCGGTACGCGCACCGCGATCACGTGCTCCAGTCCCGCCAACTGGCGAAAGATGCGGCCCGGCTCTTCGCTTTGCGCTTCCCGTTCTATCAACGCCAGCGGGATGGCGATATCTATCTGATCCTGATACGCGGCAATGACCCGTACACCCACAGCCTCCAGTTGCTCTACCAGTGAAGCGGAGTGCGGAACATCCAGGATAAGGGTGAGGCGCACTTCATCCTCTCGGGTCAGCAACCCCCGCTGACAGGCCATTTCTATCGCCCCTTCTTTCCCTTTTTCCTGATAGACGACCAGAAATTCTTTGTAGGCGGAATCCAGTTCCGGGTCGGTGAGCAACGGGGCCAGTTCGGGGTACATCCCCACCAGTTCTTTCAAAGAGGGAGGCGGCGTGATCTCGGCAAGCGATACGGTCGGCGTTGGCGTGGGCTCCGGCGAGAGGAGAGCAGGACGCGCAACAAGGAACAGAGCACCAGCACCGATCAGAAGAAGCGCCCCGACGACCATCAGGGCAAAACTCCGAGAGCGGGGGATAGGTGGACCGGTGGAAGCCGGTTGTAGCCTATCTTCCATGGGAAAATCGGCCATTTCCTCACTGGGGACTGACACGGATCTCCCCCTGGTCTGTGCGGAAAATCTCCCAGCGCGGCGGCAGCCCGCTCACCTTCGCCAGCACCAGAACCCACACATACGCAGTACCTTTCTGATCGGCCTGGAAGGAGAACGTAACCGTTCGGCTCTGGTTGGGCGCCAGTTCTTCCGCCTGAGTGATGGACGGTTCCCCCTGCAACTTGAGGGCCGGTGTCCACTCCCCCACAAGGCGATACTCCACCTCGCTCCAGGGCTGGTCGCTGATGTTGGTGATGGTAACCGTCAGGGTAAGGATGTCGGCAACCTTCAACTCGGTGGCGGAAAGTTCCATCCCCACGGCAACCGCTGCCGGTTGAACCGGTTCGGGAGAGGGCGAGACCGGAGACGCCGGGGGTGTTTCGGTGGGAGCAGTAGTCGGCGTAGGCTCGGGTTGAGCAAAGGGGCCCTTTTTGGCGACGTACATATATCCCCCCACACCAGCCGCGACGAGACAGAGTACAAACAGCCCAATGAGGACAAACAAGAGCCAGCGGGGGAAGCGGAAAGGGGGCGCCTCGGCCACGGGGGCTTCCGGTTCCGGCGGAGGCGACGGAGGCGGATAGGACGGGCCGTAGGAAGGAGGAGCGGACGGATAGTAGGCCGGAGTGGTCGGCTGAGAGGGAGGGGTTGGGTATGGTGGAGGAACAGCAGCCGTCGGAAATGGAGGAACCGGGGCCGCCGCGGGCGGGGTCAGCGGCGCACCGCAATTAGCGCAGAAGCGGGCGCCCGCTTTGGAGGGAGTTCCACACTGCGGGCAACTGACCTCGGCTGCGGGAGGGGCTGGCGCAGCCGCCGGAGGGGCCGGTGGAGGGGTCACCGGAGGCGATGGCGGAGGGGCCGTCGGGGGGGCCGCGGCCAGAGATTGACCACACTGTTTGCAGAAGCGGGCACCTGGACGATTCTCATAACCACAATTGGGGCATTTCATTGCATCACCTCCGCAAAGATGGAGTCCTGACAATAACGGTTCAGCACTCACTCGGTGTAGAAGATCAGCGTCAACTGACCCAGCCGGATAAGGTCTCCGTGGACAATGCGGACCGTCTGGCCCGGGGAAAGACGAACCTCGTTCAAAAACGTTCCATTTGTGCTCCGCAGGTCCTCCAGATACCAGCCATCCGACCGTTGATAGATACAGGCATGGCGACGGGAGACGCCCGCCATCCCGGCGCCATAGGGGTCCAGGTCCACATCCGGCAGTTGAATCACCAGAGCAGACGCCCGCCCGACGATGACTTCCGGCTTCGCCGGCAATGGAATGGTCGCACCGGTCTCCAGAATACATAACCGGGGGCCGGTAGCAGTCCGGAGACACTCCAGACGTACCGTAGTGGCAGGGGCACTCAGCATAGGCACAAGAGGAGTGACTCTTGATTCCATCCCCCCCGCCAAATGGATCAGATCGTCCAGCATAGCGCCCATCGTCGGGTAGCGGGCATCCGGCTCCCGGGCCATTGCCCGCAGGATCACCGCTTCCAGAATCGGGGGTATGGCGGGCTGGATGTGCCGCGGGGGAAGTGGCGGCTCGTGTAACCGGCGAACCATTACTTCCACTGACGTACCACCCGAAAAGGGCAATTGTCCTGTCAGCAATTCGTAGAGCACCACACCCAGGCTGTAAATGTCGCTACGGTGGTCTACTTTTTCGCCGACAACTTGCTCCGGAGAAAGATAAGCCGGGGTGCCAACGCTGGACCCGGGGCGGGTAATGCTTCCCGCCCGGCCCGGGATTTTCACCAGGCCGAAATCGGCCAGGAGAGGCCAGTCGGGGCGGGCCAGCAGGATGTTGGCCGGCTTGACGTCCCGATGGATCACCCCCTGTTTGTGGGCATAAGCCAGCGCCTGCCCCACCGGGATGATCAGCTGCGCCACCTCCGGCCATGGCATCGCCCGTCCGCTCATATGCGTTTTCAGAGATCCCCCGGGCACGTACTCCATCACGATGTACGCCACACCCCGTGTCTCTCCGTAATCGTACACGGTGAGAATATTCGGGTGACGGAGCGCCGCAATGGCCCGTGCCTCCTGGCGGAAACGTTGCAGGAACTCCTCCCGGTCATCATCCTGGGCAATCCGGAGAACCTTGACGGCGACCCAGCGGTCCAGGTGCGGCTGATAAGCGCGATACACCACCGCCATCCGGCCCTCACCGATCTTCTCCACAATCTGACATCCGCCCAGGGTTTGTCCGATCCACTCCATTGGCTCCCCCCACCCTTATACATTATTCAGTCGGACACGCGCAGGTCACAGACCTGCCCGGAGCCGGTTGGATAGCAATCCACGAGTGCGCAACGATTCCCCTCTATCCTACCGATATTCCGTCACAATCTGTTCCTCCAGAACCTCCAGTTTGACCAATTTCAACGGAGCATCCCGCCAGGCCTCCTGGAAGCCCCGGTTGATCCCGCTGGAGATGATCCCTCCGACCAGGTACAGCGGCCATCCATTCAGCCGCTCTACGATGATAACAGGAGCCCCATCCCGTGCCAGCAGCCGTCCTTCCAGCAAAATGGTACAGTCACCCCCAGCGATGGAGAGTGAGACCCGATCTTTCGGCCGGAAGTCCACCGCCATCTGCTGGATAACTCCCAGCATATACGGCTCCATCGCGATGGCCATACCTTCGTTCAAATCGGCTTCGGTCATTACCGATATGCCCGGCTGCAGATTGGAGAATCCCCAATCAGCATTGGCGATGACATACCGGGCAACAAGCGAAAGAACCAGCGTCCCCACCAGGCCCAGCACAATCGCCGTGACCAGGAAGGCCAGCAGAACGTTCAGGATCAATTGCAGGACTCCCTTCCCGATGCTGGTTAGTTTGACAATGTCACATTTCAAGGTAGCCATAACCGCCTTTCTGTGGTAACTACCTACCCAATCGGTGCGGTTGCCCAGGCTGGCGGTTGAAACCGCGCCGGAGAGGGCGCTTTGCGCCGGGCGACCGCCGGCGCGGTCGCTCCGGTGGCGTCCACGGAGGTGGACGCCCGGCTACAAGCCCCCCAGGGGCGATTTCAATCGCCGCTCCGGCGGCGTGGTAGGTAGTTTGACAATGTCACATTTCAAGGTAGCCATAACAGCCTTTCTGTGTAACTACCTACCCTCTGCAAGCAGGGAGACCGGCTATGGGCAAAAAGGTCACGCAACGTCAAAAAGACATCCCGCC
>CAKZOY010000009.1 GCA_937138275.1 uncultured Chloroflexota bacterium | reverse complement strand
GCCGCCGCCCGCAAACCCCCTCTCCCCCTTTTCTCTCTGCCCCTCCAGGCAAGAAAAAAAGGGGAGACAAAAGGCCTTTTCCCAATTCGGAATCCCGCAATCCGGAAACCAGAAAGCCTGTTCGGATTCCAGAACTCTTCCTTGCTGGAGTCGCTGCTCCAAATTTTCGTAACTGGCCCGAAATTGAGCGAACCGTAGACTGAAGATGGCGTATTTTTACATAACGGGTATAGTAGAGGAACCCATAGGGAATACCGCCACCCGCGTCTCGGGGCCGTGCTCCTGGAGCAGTTGGTCTATTCCTGCCTGTAACGACGGGAAGGGGGTGATCCCCATGGCCTCTAAATCGGCAGAGGGAATGCCCTCTGTCACTATGCACAGGCGCTTCTCCGCCTTGATACGCGCCAGGGCATAGCCCAGTACGGCGAAGGTGACCATCCCGTTGCGGCGTACTACATCCCGCAGGAAATCGTCGGGCCGTTTGGATGAATCGGCCATCAGGCGGTAGAAGTCATCGCCGCCGATGCCCTCCGGGCAGGCCGCCACCAGCAGGATGTTTCCTCCCGGCCGCACCACCGCATCGGCGTACTCCACCGCCCGCACGGCCTGGTAGAGGTCCAGGTCGTAGGGGTAACCGGCAGTGATGGCGATATCCATATCGGGGGGAACGGTGACTTCGTACACTTTCCGCGCCAGCGCTACTCCTTCCCGGTACACCTCTTCCGGTGCACCGGCAAACGCCCGCGCGATCCGCTCATTCTGGCAGAGGACCACATTCACCACGAAGTCCAGCCCGACCATCCGTCCGGCCTCGTCTATATCCAGGCGGCAAGGGATGTCCACGCGCCCCGGCCGACGGAAACCCAGGGGGACGAGGCTATGATTGGCGTTGACGGTATCCAGTGCCGCTACGCCAGGGAGAATCAGTTTGTAACCTCCGGAATAACCGGCGTACGGACTGGGGCCGATGTGCCCAATCCCGATACGCCGATCTGCCTCCAGAACGGTCCGGTTGACCCAGACCGGCGTCCCCCAACTGGTCAGCCCCACGAACACCTGGCTCTGCTCGTCGGTGCACTGATGTCGTTCTATCCGGAACTGGCGGACGATCTCTTCTCCAACCTTCGCCCGCATTTCCTCATCGGTACTTGGGCGGTGGGTGCCGTGGGCGATCAGGATGGTGATATCTTCCGGGCGGACGCCGCCGCGAAGCAGTTCCTCTAGCACAGGGGGAAGGATACGAGCGGTCGGTGTGGCGCGGGTGTGGTCGTCTATCAGAACAACCACCCGTTCGCCCGGGCGTGCCAGCGTCCGCAGGGGCGGCGCACCCAGGGGCTCAGCCAGCGCGCGGGCGATTTCCGCCTCCGGGTCGGCACAGGCCGGGACCGGTTGCGGGACATACACGCCAACCAGGTTGCGCTCCGGGACGGCGGCGCACAGGGTCCTGTGTCCATAAGGGAGTTCAATCTCCCGATGCATCTGATGTCTCCGTTCGTCTTCGGACCTGCTCCACCACCTCCGCGCCGACGGCTAAGACGTGCGCAGCGATAGTTTCGGCCGCCAGGTTGGGATCGCCCGTTTTCAGGGCATCCACAATGCGCTGATGGTCACGGACGATTTCGTCCCGGTGGACGGCATACCCTTCATCCAGTCCCATCAGAGCGTAGAGACGCCGCCGCAGGCGGGCCAGCACCTCCTGAAGGAGCGAGTGTCCGGAGAGAGCATACAATTGCTCGTGGAAGCGCACGTCTAAAAACACCAGGGCGCGGGCATCTCCCTCCCGGGCTCGCTGGTCCATTTCTTCCACGGTGGTCTGCAATCGGGCGATGTCCTCCGGAGTGGCCCGTTTGACCGCCTCCTGAATGGCCAAACGCTCCAGGACAGCCCGCAGAGTGTATGCCTCCTCCACAGCCTGAGGAGTCCAGCAGGCGACGAAGGTCCCTCGCGATGGGTAATGGACCAGCACTCCCTCACCGACCAGTTGCTGGATTGCTTCCCGGACCGGCCCGCGGCTGATTCCGGCCTGTCGGGCCAGTTCGGCCTCCACAATGCGGCTCCCTGGGGCCAGTTCGCCTCTCAGAAGGGCCTCCTCTATGAGCCGGATGACCGCATCCCGCAGGTTTTCCCGTTTCAGGAAGGGCACTTTCATCCTGCCCCCGATGCCAGCGGATGTTGACTGTCAACTGTTGACAGTATACTTCAAGAATCTGATTTGTCAAACACTGCACGGGGAGGGGCTTGCGCAGCAATTCGCCCCGCCTGGGAAAGAGGTGGGGTGTGGGGTTTGTGGGGGCGGCGAAGCCGCCCCCACAAACCCCACTTTCCCTTTTTCGCGGGCGCGCCGCTCCCCCGAAATGATTTGCTGCACAAGCCCGGGGAGGGGGAATTTTGGGGGTTTCGGGGCGGGCGGCCGAAGGCCGCCCGCCCCGAAACCCCTCTTTTCCCCCTTCGCCAGGGGGATGAGGGGGCGCTAAAGGCCGGACCCCGTTCGCACGAGGTCTGGGCATAACTGAAACTTACACTTGAGGGGAATATGCGCCAACTCAAGGTGAGGAAGCAAAAGCGGCAAATCCTTCTCGCCAGAGGGTGAACCCTCCGGCTCAAAGCAAAACCCTGCTGCACAGGCTGAAGCGCCACTCCGCCATGCTCCGTGGCGCACTACCACAACGAGCCCCGAAGGGGCTGTAGGGGCGGGTTTCAACCCCGTTCCTCCTCTGCGGGTATCCCTGGGCTTTTTTTGAACGCGCGCTGGTTTATTTCAACAACCGCGCGATAATGTTCAGCACGATCGTCAGCACCAGACTCAGGATGATGGAGCCGAGAACGGGGATGATGCAGGTGAAGCCCGGCCGTTCAATGCGGATGGTGCCGGGGAGTTCTCCGATCCCCGGCAATCGGCCGATCAGCCAGATCAACGCTCCGATCCCCGCCAGCATCAGGCCGAAGAGAATCAGCAGTTTACCCATCGGTTCCAGACCGTTCATCGGCACCTCCTCCCTATTCGGTCAGCGTCACCTTGCGCAGGCCGCGGGGATGGTCCGGGTCCAGTCCCCGGGCCAGCGTTAGCCCCAGCGCGAAGAGTTGGCCCGGCACCACGGTGACCATCGGGGAGAGCCACTCCGGAACCCCCGCAGGGAGATGTAGAGGGGTCTGGGCCAGTTTCAGGGCCTCTTCCCGGGCCGAAATCACCACCAGTTCCGCCTCCCGTTCCCGCAACCGCTTCAGAAAATCCAGCATCTCCGCCGCCACCGCCCCCTCCGGGACAACGGCGATAACCGGGAACCCCCGCTCCACCAGCGCCACAGGCCCATGCTGAAAATCGGCGGAAGAGTACGGCTCGGCCAGAACGTAGGTCAGTTCCTTCAGTTTGAGGGCAATTTCATACGCCGTGGCGTAGTTATAGCCCCGGCTGACCACCACGCAGGCTTCCATATAGCGGTACCGCTCGCTGGCCTGGCGGATAGCGGGCGCCGAGGTGACGACCTGAGCGATGGCGTCCGGGACGGACTGCAAGGCTGTCCACATCTCCGCATCGTCGGCCAGCGCTGCGCTGAGCATCGCGATGGCGAAGAGAGAGGCCGTGTAGGTCTTGGTCGCCGCGACGCTTCGTTCGGTGCCAGCGTGGAGGGGGAGGACGAACTCCGCCGCCCGGGCCAGCGGGGAGTCGGCGTCGTTGGTGAGCACCAGCGTGAGCGCTCCTTGCCGCTGCCCCTCCTCCACCACCGCCACGATGTCGGGCGACTGACCGGACTGGGATACGGCGAGGACCAGCGCGTCCGCCAGGCGTGGCGGGCGGCGGTAGAGGGTGAAAAGCGAGGGAGTAGCCAGCGCCACCGACAGGCCGTTGGCTGCCCCCAGGAGATACTGCCCGTAGCGGGCGGCGTTATCGGAACTGCCCCGGGCAGCCAGAACCACGAATCGGGGGGCGCGTTCCCGGATGACCTCCGCCAGCGCGCACACCCGATCCTTTTCCCGATCCCACAATCCGCGCAATATGTCGGGCTGTTCCAGAATTTCCTGTTCCAGGTAGGACATAGTTCTTCACCTCGCAGGGGAATTCTACCTCAAAGCGGGTCGGTTCGCAATAGGGGGTACCTCTGGCTTGTGCAGCGAATCGTTTTGAGGGAGTGGCGCGCCCGTGAAAAGGGGGAAAGCGGGGTTTGTGGGGGCGGCTTCGCCGCCCCCACAAACCCCACACCCCATCCCTTTCCTATGCAGGGTGAATTGCCGTGCAAGCCCCCTCTGGGTTAGGACATACGGTGGGACAATGATCTTTTTGCCTGTCCCAAGCAGCGATGGAAGTTACCCCTGGGGGGCCTCCGGCCGACGTGAACTTTGGCCTTTGGGACGCAAACCGCCCGAACGTGGGGAAAGAAAGTGGCCTCTCTGCCCCGCAAAGACCAGAAGAAAATATTTTTCATCACAGCGGCGAAGCCACCGTCTGCCAAGGGGAAGTCGCCTTCGCCTTCATTCGCAACCCGTCTTCCCACATAGAGATGTTGTTGAAGAGCACGCAGGCCATCTCAAACGGGCGGCACCATTCCAGAACCTGTTCCAGGTCTGCATCGGTGAAGCGGTATCCGTATCCCCCGATGCCGTGGAGGCGGAAGTAGGCTACCCCCCGAGTGACCGGCGGCCGGACGAAGGGGTCCACACAGTGGATGAGGTCCAGGTCGCGGCAGAGCGCCGCGATGAGGTCATCGGGCCAGGGGCCGCGCGGCTCCCAGGCGAAGCGCAAACCCGCCCGGTCTATTGCCCCGAAAAACCCCCGCATCGCGGCGACGTTCTCCGGCGTGGGGGTGAAAGAGGCGGGGCACTGAAAGACGACGATGGGGGCCTGAAGCGCCAGGGCGATCTCCCGCGTCCGCTCCCAGGCCGCCAGCACCTCCGGGGTGGGGCGGAATCCGCCGTAGCGGTCCCGCTGGTCGGCGGGGATGGAGACGCCGGAACGGCGGTAGGTGGGACTGGTGGGCGGATGGGTGATCAGTTGCCAGGCCTTCAGCGTGAAGACGAAATCCGACGGGGCCTCTTCCCGCCAGCGGCGGGCCGTCTCCGGGCGCGGGGGCTTATAGAAGGTCTGCTGGACCTCCACCAGTGGGAAGTGCTGGAAGCAGGCCGCCCGTCCCTTCGGAAATCCGCAGCAACCCACCCGGATCACAGGAACATCTCCAGGAACACCTCATCGTCGTAGCGACCGTCTATTTTGACCTGTCGGGTGAGGATGCCGCGCGGGATGAACCCCAGCGACCGGTAGAACGCCAGCGCGTTCTCATTGCTGGCTCGCACGAACACCACCAGTTTCTCGTAGTTGTGGGCGCGGGCGAAAGCCAGCGTATACTCCGCCAGACGACGACCGATCCCCCGGCCGCGCCATTGGGGAAGGACGAACGTCCCCAGCGTCCCCACGTGGTCAAAAGAATCGGTGTAGCGCACCCACAGGTCCAGCGACTGAAAACCGACGATATGCCCATCCACCTCGGCTACGAAGACCCCTTCCCGGTCGGATAGGGAGGCGATGTAGGCCCGCTCCTGTTCCGGGGTGAAGGGCCGGTTGACGGCGGTGTAGACCCGTTCCGCGCAGATGACATCCCAGATGCGGGCGATGGCCTCGGCGTCGTCCGGCGTGGCGCGGCGGATAAGGACTTCGGTCATTGCCGCTTCTCCTCCCGTTGGATGCGGCGAATCCGTCCCCAGGGGATTTTCGCAGAAGGGGTTTTGCGGCGGTGAAGATGCCGCAAAACCCCGTCTCTCACACGTCCAGATTCCGGACTTCCTTCGCGTGGGTCTGGATGAAGCGACGGCGGGGCAGGACGGCGTCTCCCATCAGCATGGTGAAGATACGGTCGGCCTCCGCCGCGTCCTCCACCGTCACCTGGAGCAGATTCCGCCGGGCGGGGTCCATCGTCGTCTCCCAGAGTTGCTCCGGGTTCATCTCCCCCAGCCCTTTGTACCGCTGGATGGTGACCTTATCCCCGTCCAGTCGCTTCAGGATTTCGTCTTTCTCCGCCTCGGTGTAGGCGTAGTAGACCTCTTTCGCTGTGGCGATCCGGTATAGGGGCGGCTGGGCGATGAAGAGATGCCCCTCCTCAATCAGGGGTTGCATGTAGCGGTAAAAGAAGGTCAGCAGCAGGGTGCGGATGTGGGCCCCGTCCACATCGGCATCGGTGTTCTTGGCGCATACGCCGCCACGTCCGCAGATGAAGGTCTCGTCTCCGGCGACGGAGAAATCATACGCCCGACCGTTGGACGCCGGGACGGCATGGACGGCCTTCACCGGCAGGGCCATCAGGTCCCCGCGCAACGGACGAGCGACCTTTTTGCCCCCTCGGCCGCGGGGGGATGACAGCCATTGGCGGACCTCCGGCGCACGG
>CAKZOY010000008.1 GCA_937138275.1 uncultured Chloroflexota bacterium | reverse complement strand
GGAGTAGGGAGTAAGGAGTAAGGAGTAGGGATTATGGGAAGGTATACAGGCCCGGTTTGTAGATTGTGTCGTCGGGAAGGGCAGAAGTTGTTCCTGAAAGGGGCCCGTTGCACGTCGCCCAAGTGCGCTCTGGAGCAACGGGATTATCCGCCGGGGCAGCATGGGCAGGTTTCCCGCTTCCGACGGGGTCAGCCCACGGACTATTTCCGTCAGTTGCGAGAGAAGCAGAAGGTCCGACGAGTATACGGTGTTCAGGAGCGCCAGTTCCGTCGGTATTTCCAGGAGGCGGAGCGGATGCCCGGCCTGACGGGCGAAAATCTGCTTGTGCTGCTGGAGCGCCGATTGGACAACGTGGTTTACCGGCTGGGGTTCGCCGACTCGCGCGCCCAGGCCCGCCAGTTAGTCCAGCATGGCCACTTTACGGTCAACGGCCGTCGGGTCACCATTCCCTCGTATCTGGTACGCCCTGGTGACCGGATCGCTATGCGGGAGGGGAGCCGCAATCGGACGTACTTTAAAGAACGTGCCGAAATGCTGGACGAGCGAGCCGTTCCCGATTGGCTCTCTCTGGATGTGGACGACCTCTCTGCGCGGGTACTGGCGATGCCCCGACGGGAGCACGTGGATATCCCGATCAACGAACAATTGGTCGTGGAGTACTACTCACGGTAGGTGTCCATGGCTGTATACAGGGAGCCCAGGTTTGCCGCACCGGTTCTGCCGAAAATAGAAAAAGATGTGCTGACCCAGCAGTACGGCCGGTTTATCATCGGCCCGCTGGAGAGCGGCTATGGGATCACCCTGGGGAACGCGCTGCGTCGTGTACTGCTTTCCTCCCTCCCCGGGGCGGCTGTGACCTCCGTCCGCATCTACGACGTCCCGCACGATTTTGCTGTGATCCCGAATGTGCGGGAAGACGTGATGCAAATCCTTCTTCAGGTCAAACAATTGCGTCTGAGGATGGAAGGGGAGGGCCCGATGCGAATGATGTTGAGCATTCGCGGGGACGGAGTGGTCACCGCCGGGGATATCCAGGCGCCACCGGAGATTGAGATTCTCAACCCGGACCTCTGTCTTTTCACCACCGACTCTCCGAACGCGGTGGTGGAGATGGAGTTCACGGTGGAGAAGGGGCGGGGGTACTCCCCTGCCGAGGAGCGGGAGCGAAGGTCCCTGGGCGAACTGCCCGTGGATGCCCTGTTCAGCCCCGTGCGCCGGGTAGCATATAATGTGGAGCCAGCCCGCGTCGCTCAGCGGACCAATTATGACCGGCTGAATATGGAAATCTGGACTGACGGCCGGATCGGCCCGCTGGAGGCACTGAAAGAGGCGGCCCGTATCCTGGTCACTCACCTGCGGCTTATCGCGGGCATCACTGAGGAGCCGGAACTGGTGGGTGAAGAGGAACGGGGAATCCCCTCCCGGATTTATGAAATCTCCATAGAAAGTTTGGGATTGAGCGCTCGCATCTATAATGCCCTGAAGCGGGCTGGCCTTTCGCGGGTGGGAGAAGTGCTGGAGTTGCTGAGCCGGGGCGATGAAGCCGTCCGAACCATCCGCAATTTCGGCGATAAGTCTCTGACAGAACTGATGGAAAAACTGGATCAGGCCGGATATCTGATCTATTTGCCCCAAAGAGAAGATTCGGAGGACTCCGAGGAAATAGAATAGCAGGATTAAGTCTGGAGGAACGGAATGCGACATCGGGTTGCGGGAAAGAAGTTGAATCGTTCCACCGGCCATCGCCGGGCGCTGTTTCGGAACCTGGTTTCCGCGCTGATTTGTTATGAGCGGATTGAGACGACTGAGGCTAAGGCCGAGGCTATCCGTAGTCACGCAGAGAAACTGATCACGCTGGCCAAACGAGGTCTGGCGGCGAATGATCCGGCCTACGGGGTGCATGCCCGCCGTCTGGCAGCGGCGCGCCTGAACCGCTGGGCGACAACGCCCGAAGGCGAGCGGATAGATCTGGTCAAGAAACTGTTTGAGGAGATCGCCCCCCGCTATCAGAACCGGCCCGGGGGATACACCCGCATCACCAAACTGGGCCCTCGCAAGGGCGACGCGGCCCCGATGGTTGTGCTGGAGTTAGTTTAACAGCAAGCAAAATCCTTCCCCGCGCTGCGGAGCAGCAACGGTAAAGAAACTCGCGGCATAGTATGCGCGTAAGGGCGGTTGTGGCCTATGATGGTACGGACTACCAGGGCTTTCAGCGACAGAAAAACGGTCCCTCTGTCCAGGAAGTCCTGGAACGGGCCCTGGAACAGGTGACCGGTGAACGGGTAACGGTTCTGGCGGCAGGTCGCACCGATACCGGCGTCCACGCCGAAGGCCAGGTGATCGCCTTTGACACAGAGTGGAAACATCCGCTGACGGCCCTTTTGCGGGCGCTCAATGCGGCGCTTCCGCCCGATGTGGTCGTGCGGGAGTTGGCCCCGGCGAGGCCGGACTTCCACCCCCGCTACGACGCGGTCAGCCGGTACTACCGGTACACGATTTACAACCATCCGATCCGTTCGCCGCTGGCCCGCCGGACCAGTTTTCACGTGGCCCAGCCGCTGGATGTGGTGGCGATGCAGCAGGCGGCCGACCTGCTGATGGGGGAGCACGACTTCGCCGCCTTCGGCACGCCCCCCAAGGGGGAGAACACCATCCGGCAGGTGTTCCGGGCCGAATGGCGAAACGAATGGCCGTGGCTGTACTTTGATATTGAAGCGGATGCCTTTCTCTACCGGATGGTGCGCACCCTGGTTGGCACGATGATCCGGGTCGGCCTGGGGCGGATTTCGGTAGAGGAGTTCCGGCAAATTCTGGAGTCCAGGGATCGCCGCCGCGCCGGACCTGCGGCTCCGCCCCACGGGCTTTGCCTGATGGCGGTTCGGTATGCAGGGGACGCGGACGAGCGCGGATGAACGCGGAGTATTGGGGGAGGCCCTTACCCTTGACCGCGCTGCGGGAAAGGGGAGGGAGTCGCCGAAGGCGACAGGGTGAGGGTGAGGTCTCTCCCGCAGTAGGGCTTGCACAGTAATTCACCCTGCATAGGAAAGGGGTGGGGTGTGGGGTTTGTGGGGGCGGCTTCGCCGCCCCCACAAACCCCACTCTCCCCCTTTTTCGCGGGCGCGCCGCTCCCTTAAAACGATTTGCTGCACAAGCCCGCAGTATGGGAGAGGGGCTGGGAGTGGGTTTCTGCCTGATCTGAATGATTACGAAGCGACAACAATTCATCAGCCGAGCAGATTGAGCAGTTGCGAGCCAATCATGATTAATTCCTGACCGGGAGTGAGGAAGCGTGAAGACGTATGTGACGAAACCGGATGAGGTACAGCGGGAATGGTTCGTCGTGGACGCCACCGGGAAGACGCTGGGGCGTCTGGCGACGGAGATTGCCCGTATTCTGCGCGGTAAGCATAAGCCCATCTATTCCCCAATGATAGATGTGGGGGATTATGTCATCGTGATCAACGCCGAGAAGGTGCGGGTCACGGGCCGCAAACTGACCGATAAATTCTACTATCGCCACTCCGGCTATCCGGGCGGCTTCAAGCAGGTCAGTTTGCGGGACATGCTGGCCCGTCACCCGACGCGCGTCATTGAATACGCCGTGCGGGGGATGCTGCCCAAGAACGCCCTGGGGCGGCGGATGTTCAAGAAACTGAAGGTCTATGCCGGGCCGGAGCATCCCCATCAGGCCCAGAATCCGAAACTGCTGGAATTATAAGGGGAAAGGTATGGCGGAGCAACAACAATACTACGAGGGTGTGGGACGTCGCAAAGAGGCGACCGCGCGGGTGCGCCTGTACCCGGGCGATGGTAGCGTGTTTGTGGTGAACGACCGACCGCTGAAAGAGTACTTCGCGCGCGATCTGGATGTCATGCGCCTGATGGAGCCTCTGAAGATCACCGGGATGGAAGGACGTTTCAACGTCTCCGTCCAGGTGCGGGGGGGCGGGATGACCGGTCAGGC
>CAKZOY010000007.1 GCA_937138275.1 uncultured Chloroflexota bacterium | reverse complement strand
GAAGCCGAATTGGGTAATACCATTTATACTTTTAGCGCATAATTTGTCATTATAATTTAGAATCTGCCATTGTCAATCTACTCACCGCAGAGTCGCAGAGGATGCAGAGAAATTCTTTCTAGCCACCTGACACTTTAGGCTCATATCCAGACCTCGTGCAGGCAGGGTCTGACCTTTAGCGCCCCTCATCCCCCTGGCCCCCTTCTCCCCCGCCGCGGCGGGGGAGAGGGGGAAAAAGAGGTCTCCAGGGGCAACGCAGGTGGGGGCGACGCATGCTTTGCCCCCACTATCTGGTCGGCGAAGGCCCACCCTCAGTCAAGGGCCTCCCAGAGGCGACCTTCAGTCGCCGGAATCTTAAGGAGACGCTTCACCCCTTCCAGCCGTCGCCTTCTGCGGAGTTCCCGCACTGTCGCCTCCCCAATGACCCGTGACCGCTCCCCGCTGGGGATCAAACGCCGTAACTCTTCCCAGACATTGCGGGGAATAGCCCTCCCCTATTTTCTTGATCCCCTCCTTGCAAAAACCCAGAACCTGTGATACACTCTTACCGCGTCTCAACCTGTGTCCGTAAAGGAGAACCTGATGCACGACCCCCGCGTAGAACGACTCGCTAAGGTTCTGGTGCAGTACTCCACCGCCATCCGGCCCGGCGACCTGGTTGCCATCCAGGGGACGCCGGAGGCAGCCCCCCTGCTCCTGGCTGTCTACGAGGAAGTCCTCCGGGCGGGTGGACATCCCCACCTGCTGGTGAGCCTCCCCGGTGCCGAGGAGGCCTTCTTCCGCCTGGCCTCCGACGCCCAACTGGAGTTCATCTCCCCCCTGAACCGCCTGGTCATAGAACAGTTTGACGCGCTCATCAACGTCCGCTCCGAGCGCAACACGCGCGAACTGAGCGGCATCAACCCCGCTCGCCAGCGGCAACGCAGCCGGGCGATGACCCCGTTGATGAAAACGTATATGCAGCGCGGCGCCGCGGGCGAACTGAAATGGGTCGCCACCCTCTACCCCACCGCCGCCTACGCCCAGGAGGCGGATATGAGTTTGCGGGACTACGAGGACTTCGTCTACCGCGCCTGCTTTTGCGACCAGGGGGACCCCGTTGCCCGCTGGCAGGAGGTCCACGAGCGCCAGGAGCGCCTCATCGCCTGGCTGAAGGGCAAGCGCCAGGTGCGCGTCACCGGCCCCAATGCCGACCTGACCCTCTCCATTGAGGGCCGCACGTTCATTAACTCCGACGGTCACCACAACATGCCCTGCGGCGAAATCTTCACCGGCCCGGTGGAGGATAGCGCCCAGGGCTGGGTGCGCTTCACCTACCCGGCCCTGACCAACGGGCGGGAGGTGGAGGGGATTGAACTCTGGTTTGAGGACGGGCGCGTCGTCAAGGCGACCGCCCGTAAGAACGAGGAGTACCTTCTTCAGATGCTGGAGACGGACCCCGGCGCCCGCTACCTGGGAGAGTTCGCCATCGGCACCAACTCCGGCATCCAGCGGTTCACCAAGAACATCCTCTTTGACGAGAAAATCGGCGGCTCTTTCCATCTGGCGCTGGGGGCCGGGTATCCGGAGACCGGCAGCCGCAACGAATCCGCCATCCACTGGGATATGATCTGCGACATGCGGGACGGCGGCGGAATCTGGGTGGATGGGGAACTCTTCTACCGCAATGGCGAATTTGTCGTTTCGTAGAGCCCGAACGATCGGCGGGCTGGCGGCGGTGCTCCTCCTGCTGGCGGCCTGCGCGCCGGCCCCGCCCCGCACCTTCAGCGGCGACCAGGCCTACGCCCACGTCCTGGAGCAGTGCGCGCTGGGGCCCCGGCCCACCGGTTCTCCGGCCCACCGCGCTGCAGGTGACGCCATCATCGCCCATCTGCGGCAGTGGGACTGGACCGTGGAGACCCAGGAATTCCCTTATCGGAATACGACGGTCCGCAACATCATCGGGCGCGCCGGGAGCGGGCCGGTGGTCATTATCGGCGCGCACTACGACACCCGCCGCTCCGCCGACATGGAGGACCCCTCCCAGCCCGTCCTGGGCGCCAACGACGGCGCCTCCGGCACCGCCGTCCTGATGGAACTGGCGCGCGCCCTGGATAAAGACCGTCTCCAGCACGAAGTATGGCTGGCTTTCTTTGACGCCGAGGACAACGGCAACCTGGACGGATGGGAGTGGTGCGTCGGCTCCACCTATATGGCGGAGCACCTGACCGTTCGCCCCAGAGCGGTGGTGGTCGTGGACATGGTCGGCGACGCCGACCAGCAGTTCTACTTTGAGCACAACTCCGACCCGGCCCTCCTGCAGGAACTGTGGCAGATCGCCGCCACGCTGGGGTATACGGATACCTTTATCCCGGAGTACCGCTGGACCATCTACGACGACCATGTCCCCTTCGCCAGGCGGGGCATCCCAGCGGCCGATATCATTGACTTTGACTACCCGTACTGGCACACCACCCGCGACACGCCGGACAAAGTGAGTCCCCAGAGCCTGGAGCGGGTGGGGCGAGTACTGGAAGTCTGGCTGGAAAAAAGAGAATAGCGGTATCCGGTGGTCTTTCTGTTTATTTTCCAACCGCAGAGAGCGCAGAGAAACAGAAATCTCTGCGAACTCGGCACTCTCCGCGGTAAAGAAAAAGGTTGTGTTGAATCTCGTAAAGTCGTATCACCGTCTTCCGGCGAAGTCTCAAAAAGTCATACCACCCCTATGGGTTGAATCTGGCTTGTGATTCCAGAAGGGTGCGATCCTCTGGAGGATTGACATTTCCCCTCCCCCCTACC
>CAKZOY010000006.1 GCA_937138275.1 uncultured Chloroflexota bacterium | reverse complement strand
GCCCTGGGCCTGGATTCCCTTGCAGGGATAGAACCCCGGAGGCACCCCCTCTTACGCCTTACGTTTTACGTTTTACCGTTTTACGTTTTACTCTTCAGCCTCTTCAGCACCACCCGCGCCTACTTCGGCCCCTATGCCCGCGACCCGATGACCGGATACTGGTTTGAGCGGGGGGCCGTGACGCTGGGGGCGGACATCAACCGCTTCCTGGGGAGTGGGTGGTCGGAGAAGGCATCGCCGCTCACCCCGTCCGCCGGGCCTGCGGGACGGGTCTATCTGGACCCCGCCCTCTGGGAGGACTGGCCCCAGGTGCGGTTTCTGGTGACGGCGCCGGAGCGGGTGACGGTGGGGCTGGAGGCGACGGGAGAAACACCGGATGGCGGTGTAGCGGTCTTCCTCTGGCCCTATGGCGACTGGACCCGCGCCTGGGCCCTCCTCCCCCACCCTGCCGAGGTAACCGTCCTGGAGGGGCCGCCCTCCCAGCACGATAAGGACACCAGCCCGTTCACCACGTATCTGGCCTTCTTCGCTACCCGGCCGGGTCCTACCCCCCCACCCCAGGCCCGCCTCTCCGGAGGGGTGGAGTTTCTGGGGGCGCAGGTCTGGCCCGCGGCCGACGGCGCAGCGCGGGTGCGTCTGCGCTGGCGGGTCACCGCCCCACTGGCCCAGGAGTACACCGTCTTCCTGCACTACCTGCGGGACGGGCAGGGGATCGCGCAGGGAGATGGCCCCCCGGCAGGAGGCCGCTACCCCACCCTCCTCTGGCAGGTGGGCGACATCGTGAACGACGACCATCTTGTGCCCGGCGTGGGGGCGATGATGCCGGGGCGGGATGAGATCGTTTTCGGCATCTGGAATCCCCAGACCGGGGAATATCTCTCCGTGCTGGACGAGGCCGGGAATCCGGCGGGGGTGGAAATCCGCATCCCTATCCCGCTGCAGCATTAGCGCATGGAAAAGGAAAAGCGGAGGTGCGGACGGCGGCTTCGCCGTCCGCACCTCCGCTCTCTGTTTGCAAACCCGGCAGCGGAGAAACTCCCGCC
>CAKZOY010000005.1 GCA_937138275.1 uncultured Chloroflexota bacterium | reverse complement strand
GGGGTGAATTGCTGCGCAAACCCGGTTCGTCTCCCACTTGACACAGGTATTCCTGGAAGTACAATAACAGTAGAATTCTACCTCCGGAGGAGAAGATGCGCATCGTCCTGGACGCGATGGGTTCCGATGGCCGCCCTGTGCCAGATGTCGCCGGGGGGGTGATGGCGGCGCGGGAATGGGGCGACGAAATCATCATGGTCGGGCCGGAAGATGTGGTGCAGGCGGAACTGGCTAAACACGACACCGCGGGCCTGTCTATCACCGTCGTCCATGCCCCCGAAGTGATTGATATGCACGAGCACACCGAGGCGGTGAAGCGCAAAAAGGACGCCTCTATTCGCGTCGGTATGCGGCTGGTGCGAGACGGGCAGGCCGACGCCTTCGTTTCAGCGGGGAACACCGCCGCAGTGCTGGCCTCGGCGATTTTTGACCTGGGCCGCATCCGCGGGATCAAACGCCCTGCCCTGGCGACGATTTACCCCGTCGCGCCGAACCCGGTCCTCTTGCTGGATAACGGCGCCACCGCCGACTGCAAGCCGGAGTACCTCCTGCAGTTCGCCCGGATGGGCGTCGCCTACGTGGAACGGGTGTGGGGTATTTCCAACCCGCGGGTCGGGCTGGTCTCCAACGGGGAAGAGCCCGATAAGGGCAACATGCTGGTGCGGGATACATACGTTGTCCTCTCCCAGAGCGGCCTCAACTTCGTGGGCAACGTGGAGCCGAAGGAGATCACCCGTGGGGTCGCGGATGTCGTTCTCACCGACGGTTTCACCGGCAACGTGATGCTGAAGACCACCGAGGCCATCGCGTCGTTCCTCTTTCGCTTCCTGCGGCGGGAACTGACCGGCGGCGCGCTCAACAAGGTCGCCCTGGCGCTGATGCTGCCGGGGCTGGTGGCGATGTTGCCGGGCCTCGTCCTGCTCTTTCCCTCCCTCCGTCGGGTCGCCAAACGGCTGGACTATGCCGAGTACGGCGGGGCGCTTTTGATGGGGGTGGACGGAGTGGTCATCATCGGGCACGGACGGTCCAACGCCAAGGCGGTAAAGAACGCCATCGGGCAGGCCCGCCGGGCGATCCAGGGCAGCGTACTGGAAGCGGTGCGCGCGGGCGCGGCACTGGCAACCGGAGGAGAGGAGGCAGAATGAGCCGTCCGCGTGTTGTTGTGACCGGAGTGGGAGCGATCACCCCCCTGGGGCTCACTGCCGAAGAGACCTGGCAGGGGTTGCTGGCGGGACGGTCGGGCATCGGCCCCATCACCCAGTTTGACCCGTCTCATTTGCCGGTGCACATTGCGGGCGAGGTGAAGGGCTTTGATCCGACCCGGTATATTCCCGCCAAGGAGGCCCGGCGGATATCTCGCGCGTCTCAACTGGCGGTGGCCGCGGCGCAGGAGGCGCTGGCCCAGGCAGGCCTGGCGCCGCCGCTGGGGGAGCGGGTTGGAGTGGTGATGGGGACCGGGATCGGGGGGCTGGAGTGGGCTTTAGCCCAGGCGCGGGTCCTGTGGGAGAAAGGAGTGGAACGGGTCCATCCGTTTGCCATCACGGCTTCCCTCCCCAATATGCCTGCTCACCACATCAGCCAGTGGACCCAGGCGCTGGGGCCGATCTCCACGGTGGTGACCGCATGCGCGGCCGGGACCCAGGCGGTCGGCGAGGCGGCGGAGGTGATCCGGCGCAGTGCCGCCGACGTGGTGATTGCGGGAGGTGTGGAGGGATTCGTTCACGAAGTCGCCCTCGCCGGATTCTGCGCGATGCGGGCCGTCTCCACCCGCAACGACGAGCCGGAACGGGCCAGTCGTCCCTTTGACGCCCACCGGGACGGTTTTGTGCTGGCGGAGGGGGCGGGAATGCTGATTCTGGAAAGTCTGGAGCACGCGCAGGCGCGCGGCGCGCCCATCCTGGCGGAAGTGCTGGGGCAAGCGTCCTCTTCGGACGGGTTTCACGTCGCCCAGCCGGACCCGGAGGGGTTGGGGGCGATGCGGGCGATGCGCTGGGCGCTGGAGGACGCCGGGGTGCGGCCGGAGGAGGTGGACTACATCAACGCCCATGGCACCGCTACGCTGCTGAACGACGTCGTGGAGACGCGCGCCATTAAGAGGGTGTTCGGCCCCCACGCCTATCGCGTCCCCATCAGCGCGACCAAGTCCATGATCGGCCACGCGATGGGCGGCGCAGGCGCTATAGAGGCGGTGGTCTGCGTGCTCACCCTGCGCGATCAGGTCATCCACCCGACGATCAATCTGGAGGAGCCCGATCCGGAATGCGACCTGGATTACGTCCCTGGACAGGCCCGGCGGGCGGAGGTGCGGGTCGTGCTTTCCAATTCTTTTGGACTGGGTGGGCAGAACGCGTGTGTGGTGATGCGTAAGGTGTGAAAACGTGAAACGTAAAAAGTAAAAACGTAAAGCGTAATAGGAGCAGATGATGCGCGTGATTGCCAACGAAAGATACATCAAGCGGCGGGCGTTCGTGGGACGGTATGCCAGCATCGCCGGGTTGCTGGTATTGCTGGTATCGTTTATTCTCTCTATTTTCTGGACCCAGGAATCGGCGCTCATCCCGCTGGGGATGTGGGTGGCCCTGCTGATCGGGGTTTCTCTATCCATGGTGGGCGGTTATTACGCCGACCGGTTTGAGGGGCCGCGCGCCCATTATCGGGGTATTCGGGAAGCCTTGAAAGGGCTGGACCAGCGCTATACGCTCTTTCAGTATGTCCTTCCCTCTCCCCACGTCCTTTGGGGGCCGGACGGGTTGACCGTGCTGGTGGTCCGTTCCATCCCCGGCGAGGTTACCTATGCCAACGGTCGGTGGAACTGGCGGCAGCGGTTCAAGTTCCTGCGCGCGCTGGCGGGGCAGGAGGGGATCGGTGTGCCGGAAGCGGAAGTGGAATACGAACTGCGGCGGATGGGCCGTTATCTGGGAAAGGCCTTGCCCGACCTTTCGGTGCCGATGCAGGGGGTGGTGCTCTTCACCCATCCGGACGTGAAACTGAGCGTGCAAGACCCGCCCGTCCCGGTGCTCCACGCGCGGAAGTTCAAGGACTGGCTGCGCGGTCCGGGAGCGCGCAAAGCGATGCCCGGTGCCCTGCGACGGCAGGTGGAGGAGGTATTATTCGGGGGAGGGGGGAGTGATCCCAACGCTATCGGGGGACTGACCGGGAGGACCGGATGAAAGAGATACCAGAGGGATTATTGGAAGTGATTGTGCGCAGGTTAGTGGAGGGGATGGGTGCGGAAAAGGTGATCCTTTTCGGCTCCTATGCCAGAGGACGCCCAGCAGAAGAGAGTGACATTGATCTGCTGGTAGTGATTCCCGAAACGGATGAGCCCCGCTATCGCCGAGCGCGCAGAGCGTATGCCTGCCTTTGGGGTATTTGGGCCCCTGTAGAGGTCATTGTCGCCACTTCCCGGGAAGTAGAGGAAGCAAGCAAATTACCGACTTCCTTTCTCGGCCAGGCCATTCGCTACGGGCGGTTGCTCTATGGATGAAATAAAGCGGCGCGAAATCTACGGGTGGCTGGTGAAAAGCCGGAGGGACCTGGAATCGGCCCGTCGTCTGCTGAGAGGGGACGATCCCCTTCGGGATGTGGCGGTTTACCATTGTCAGCAAGCCGTGGAGAAAGCGATCAAAGCCTATCTGGTGTATCAGGATATCCCCTTTGAGAAGACGCATAGCCTGGTGGCTCTTTTGAGCCGTTGTCTACCGCTGGATGCGGAATTAGAGAATTGGAAAAATGTAGCTGAAATTCTTACCCCCTACGCCACAGAGTTCCGGTATCCGGGAGACCCTATGGAGCCTTCACCGGAAGAGTCCGAGGAGGCCCTTTCTCTGGCTGAATCCTTTGTGGAGTTTATCCTTCAGCGAATGCCGGAAGAGGTCAGGCCTTGAGAAGGGTATGGATACTGTTCATTCTTCTACTGGCGGTTGCGGCCTGTCGGCCAGCAGGCCCTTCTTCCGCCCCCGCGCCGACCGCCGCGCCGGAGGACGAGGCCCATTATGCTCAGAAAAGGGAGCGAATGGTGATTGAGACGATTGAGGCTCGCGGGATCAGCGATAAGCGGGTGCTGGAGGCGATGCGCTCCGTTCCCCGCCACCTCTTCGTGCCGGAGGAGGAGCGCGACTACGCCTACGGGGACTATCCCCTGCCCATCGGCTTCGGCCAGACCATCTCTCAGCCCTACATCGTCGCCCTGATGACGGAACTGCTGGAACTGAAACCTGGGGATAAAGTGCTGGAAGTCGGCACCGGTTCCGGCTACCAGGCCGCCGTCCTGGCTGCCATCCCCGGCGTGGAGGTCTACTCCGTAGAAATCATCCCCGAACTGGCCCAGAGCGCGAAGGAGCGGCTGGAACAGTTGGGCTACAAGGTGACCTGTAAGCAGGGGGACGGTTACTTCGGCTGGCCGGAGTACGCTCCGTTTGACGCCATTATCGTCACTGCCGCGCCCGATCATATCCCTCCGCCGCTGGTGGAGCAACTGGCGGTGGGCGGACGGATGGTCATCCCCGTCGGGCCGCCCGGCGGCTACCAGGTGCTCTGGAAACTGGTCAAACAGCCCGACGGCGAACTCAAGGCCTACAACTACGGCGGCGTGGCCTTCGTCCCCCTCACTGGGGCGGGGGTGCAGCAGTACTGGGAGAGGACCATTCCCACGCCCAGGCCGCGGTAGCCCACACTCCTCCGTAGGCCAGCGCGCCCGCGACCAGCACGGCCCGAAACCCCCAGGAAAGGGCCATCAGCGCCGCCAGCACCGACGCCACCACCGATAGCGCTCCGTTCACCCCCCAGGCCCACGGCACCAGTGCCGGGGCCTCGTCCTGCAGTTTCCCCAAAAGGCGCGGGAACGGCATCCCCATCGCCATCCCCAGCGGTGCCAGTCCCAGCACCGTCAGCGCCACGCGCGCCCCAAAGGGCCAGCCCAGGGGCCCCCCCGAGAGCAGGGGAGTCCCCAGCCCGTAGAGGACGACCAGCGCCACCACTGTGGCGAGAATTCCCTGGGGAGGAAAGCGCGCCGAGAGCAGACTTCCCAGTCCCGAAAAGAAGAGCAGAGCCCCCAGGACGCCCGCCATCGCGTAGGCCGGGTGGCCCAGAAAGAGGATGAAGCGCTGAAGGAGGGGGATTTCCACCAGCATAAAGGCCAGGCCCAGGAGGCCGAAGGGAACCAGTCGGAGGGAGACGGCCCCCGGGCGGGGGCGCGGGGCCGTCCGCAGGCCCGCCAGCGGCAGGAGGATCAGGAGCCCCGCTGCGGCAACGGCGATCCCCAGGAGCGCCAGCAACACCAGATACCCTGCCCCGCCGAAGGGCTGCCAGACGTGGCCCGCCATCGCCAGCACTTCCGGTAACTGCCGCCAGCGGAAAAAGTGGCCGAAGAACGGCCGGTCGTCCGTGGGCGGCGCGACGTCAAAGCGATACTCCGCCAGCCAGCGGGCGCGGTCTTCCGCCCCGAGGAGTCCGGTAAAAGCGAGGTAATGCTCCGGGGTGGGCATCACGTTGTAGCGGTTGGTCTCGTCGGGGCGGATGTCGGGGGCGTAGACCAGGTCCAGGGAGCGCGCGGCGGCGAACTCCCGCACCGCGTCCAGTTCGGCTGCGGTGAACGGCCCGCGCCGGGCCAAGATGAGCACCTGGTTATAACTGCGCAGGGCCACCAGACTCCGCGCCGGGTCACCGCCGGTCTGTTCCACCGCCTCTATCGCCAGCGCGAAGGCGCGCACCTCTTCGGACGGCGGGGACTGAGCCCACCGGACGACTGTCAGCAATCCCCCGTCGGTCAGGCGCCTCATAGCGGCGGTGAAGCCCTCCACCGTGTAGCGGTAGTTCTCCGCCAGACTGTAGGCCCCGGAGGTGACCGGGTGGTAGGGGGTGGATAGGGAGAAGAGGACGATGTCGTAGCGGGGGCGGGGACCGGCCAGGAAGGCCCGTCCGTCCTCCACGAACAGGGCGACGTCGGGGCGGTTGTAGAGGTCTCCGGCCCATTCCCCCTGGGCCCGGACGGCCGCGATGACCAAGGGGTTGCTCTCCACCGCAGTGACCGATCGCGCGCCTTCTGCCAGCGCCACCCACACATCCCAGCCGCCGCGCGGGTCCAGAATCAGCGCCTGGGCTTCCGGCCGGAGGCGGTAGGGGAGCGCAGTCAGCAAACAATCGGTCAGGGGGCGCAGTTCGGCCGGGTCAGCGACGCAGGTGATGGGGCTCATATCGTCTCCGTCTACGTAGAGCGCCCGCTGGGGCGGGGGTTGCCCCCGGCAGGCGATCCCCTGCCCGGGAAGGCTGCGGATGAGGGAGGACTCTACCACATCCACGCGGGAGATGCCGTTCCAGGCCCGAAGGAGCAGGCGGCTATCGGGATACTGGAGGGCGTAGCGGAGGCCCTTGTAGGGGGAGAGGTGGATTTCCAGGACGGACGGCGGTCGGAAAGAAGTCGCCAGCAACACCCCGACCAGGGCGGCCTGGAGAAGGGTGGGGGGCCATTTTCGGAGCCACCCGAAGCAGAGGGCAGCCGATCCCCCGAGGGATGCCGCCAGGAGCACCATCCCCTCGCCGCCGGTCCAGGGCGGCGCCAGGACCGCCAGCAGACATCCCAGGGCGGAGCCCGTCAGATTGGCTGCGTAGGTGCGCCCCACCGCGCCCCGCCGAAGGGCCAGCAGCAGCCCTGTGGCGGCCCCGGCGCAGAAAAAGGGGACGGAGAGAGCCAGATAGTGGAGGGCCAGAATCCCCCACTGCCATCGGTCTATGGCGACGCGGAAGGAGTCAAAGGGCAGGTACAGCGTCAGGGCGTAGGCGGCGACGGCAGTGAGGGCGAATCCCCAACTGAAGAAGGTCAGGGCGAGAGACGGATGGCGGATGCGCTTTCCCGCCAGGGTCAGAAAGGTCCCGCTGGCGCCGAAGCCCAGCAGGGCCAAACTGACAGTCATAAAGGCGAAATGGTAGAACTGGGCGACCGAGAAGAGGCGGGTCAGGTTGACTTCAAAGGCGAGGGTTGCCGCAGAGAGCAGGAAGAGACCGGCATCGTCCCGGGCACGGAGTGGGGTGGGGGATTCAGGCGATGTCCTCATGCTCCCGCAGGAGAATGCTTTCGCGGACGTAGAAGAGGGCCAGGGACTCGGCGATGCCGCTGGCGATGCGGCGGCCCACCTGGGCGGTCACTTCTACGGGGTGGAGAACGCCCCTTTCGGTGGGGCACAGGACGATCAGTTGCTGGCTATCGTCCTGCCGGATGGCCCAGGCGCCATTGTGGCGTCGGCGGAAGACCTCGCCCAGAAAGGCGACCCACAGAACCTGGAGGGGCCGTGGAGGTGAGGGGGTCCGTTCAATCCACTCGTCCAGCAGTTGCAGACCTGTGCTGTCGTACCGGACTGGCCCTTCGGCGAATTTTTCCATTTGCCGCCGGGCCTGTTCGGCCAGTTCCACCAGTTGTCGGGCACGGTCGGAAGGTAGAAGTTCCAGCGATGGTGTGGCCATGTTGTCTCTTTTGCGATGGCAGAATTCGGGAAAAACGGAACGGGTGCAGTTTGTGTAAGTAGTATAGCACAAATCTGACCAACTGCAAGCATAGGGGTGAACTGCTCCCCCCACGAAATGGAGTTTGCTCATCTTGTCCTGTGGTGTTACAATATCCCACCGGAGTTAAACATGTCCCGATACATACCTTGCGTCCTTTGTGGTCAAACGGAATGCCCCGTTGCGTCCAGCCTGGGCGTCTGCCTGGATTGCATCCGCAAACGCCCCGAGGAAGCCCTGGAGGTGGCGCGGGCCGCGCATGCCCGGACGCGCCGCGAATTTCACCTGCCAGAAGCCCCGCCCCGCGCCGAAGGCGGCATCCCCTGCGGGTTGTGTGCCAACGAATGCATCATCGGGGAGGGTGAGGTCGGGTACTGCGGCCTGCGGGAGGTGCGCGAGGGCAAACTCCGCCACCTGGCCGGGACGCCGGAGCGGGGCCTTCTGCAATGGTACCGCGACCCGCTCCCGACCAACTGCGTCGCCGACTGGGTATGCGCCGGGTCCGCCCAGCGGGGCAAACACAACCTGGCGGTCTTCTACTCGGCCTGCACCTTTAACTGTCTCTTCTGCCAGAACTGGCACTACCGGGACGCCGACCCGCGCCGTTCCCGGACGGTGAGCGCGCTGGAACTGGCCTCCGTCGCCAACGAACGCACCTACTGCGTCTGCTACTTCGGCGGCGACCCGGCTGCGCAGATGGCCCACGCGCTGGCCTCTGCCCGCCGCCTGGCTGAACGGGGTGTCGTCGTCTGCTGGGAGACGAACGGGAGCGCCCATCCCAGCCTGATGGACCGCGCCGTGGAAGTGTCCCTGCAGACGGGCGGATGCGTCAAGTTTGACCTGAAAGCCTGGGACCGCACCCTCCATCGGGTGCTGACCGGGACGGATAACGCCCGGACGCTGGAGAATTTTGCCCGCGCCGCGGCCCGCTTCGCCGAACGGCCCGACCCGCCGCTGGTCGTCGCCAGCACGTTGCTGGTGCCGGGGTACATAGACGCGGAGGAGGTCTGGTGCATTGCCCGCTTTATCTCCGCGCTGGACCCGCGCATCCCGTATGCGTTGCTGGCCTTTGCTCCCCAGTTCTATTTCCACGACCTGGGCACGACGACCCGCCGCCAGGCCGAGGAGGCGGAGGCGGCGGCCCGCGATGCCGGCCTCATCCGCGTCCGCATCGGCAACCGCCACCTGCTGGGGCTCTGGGAGTAGTTCTTGGGGGGACAGAGGATGCTCTTATCCCCGGCTGCTCTCCTGCGCGGCGGCTGGGTGGGCATCGCTCTTTCACCGC
>CAKZOY010000004.1 GCA_937138275.1 uncultured Chloroflexota bacterium | reverse complement strand
GCAAATTGCAGATTCAAAATTGCAAATTCAAAATTGCAAATTGCAGATTCAAAATTACAGATTGCCGACTTGTTACTTGCTCTCTTCTACACAAAATGCGCCGATGTGGCGTTTGTTGACCAGAATCCCCCCGGCATTGAAGACGATATCGGGCCGGATGGAGCCGCGCACCCGTCCGTCCAGGATGAGCAGGAATCCCTCCGTCTCCATCGCCATCAGGCGCCGCAGGTCTACCCGCGCGGAGAGGCGCAGGTATCCGGTGACCTCAAACGTGGGGACGGTCAGGAAGATATTGTACAGGTAGACGCCCATATAACTCCCGTAAGCCTGCTTGCGGGGCAGGGCGTCTTCCTGATTGGCTACGAGGGCCATCGTCAGGTTCGCCTTGGAGAGGACGGATGTCGGGTATGAGGCGGTGATTTCGCCAGGACGGTCAATGGGGGAAATGTACGCGTCCTCCAGCGGAAGGAAATTGGTCGTGGAATCGTTCAGCATCTCCGCCAGCGACCGTTTGCTCACGTCCAGATGCCCGGAGATGCGGTAACTGTGGGTGAAGAAATCCACAACCAGCCACCCAGGGAACCGAATTTCCTTCATCGTATGCCTCCCGATAGCTGCAATGGGACAGAGCGATTCCCGTCAACCGCCGGATTTCTGGCGTCGCCATTCCTCCCGACGGGCCTGGTAAGGGCAATGTTGGCAGCGGGCGAGGGAAATCCTGCCCAGTTCGGGGGACTGTTCCTCGGCGTACCCCGACGGGCAGATGGAGCAGGGGATGAAACCGGTCCAGGCGAGGGCGGAATTCCCCCGCAGGGCTTCCCGTGTGGAAAGGAGGCCGTCCGGGTTGGAGGTACCGATTCGGAAGCGGTCGGGAGTGCGCAGTTCGGGCGTCGGCGCGCCGGCGAAGATGAGCCGCACCGCGTCCTGCGCGTTCCGGATTCCCCCGGCGGCCTTCACCCCCGTTCTCGGCCCGACCGCCTCCCGCATCCGGCGGATGTGGTCCGGGGTGGCCCCGAAGGCCTCCATGCCGGTGGAGTTTTTCACAAAATGGGCCCCGGCTTCCTGAGCGATCCGACAAACCAGCGTGATGTCCTCGTCCCGGAGTTCGGAGGAGCGAATGATGACCTTGACTATCTCCCCGTCGGCCGCGTCCACCACCGCAGCAATTTCCTGCCAGGTATATTCCGGGGCGTCCCGGAAGCGGCCCACGTTGATGACCATATCCAGTTCTACCCATCCGCGCCCTTCCCCGCGCACCGCGCGGCTCTGGGTGACCACATCGGCGGTCTGGCGGGCCTTCATCCCGATGGTGGACTTGCCCAGGGGAAAATCTATCACGTAGCACTCCTTCACGCCGGTGCCCGCCAGCAATCGGGGCAGCAGGTCCACCTCCACAGGATTCACACAGACCGACGCGCAGCGGTAGCGGATGGCCGTTTCGGCCAGCGCGCGAATCTTTCCCTCCGGCGTATCGGCCTTCAGGTCGGTGGCGTCTATCAGCGCGGTCAGACGCTCCGGGGTGAGCCAGGAGATGATTTCCTCCATGGCATCGGGCGGAAAATCCACCAGGGGCAGGGATGGGGTTTCGTCCATATATGTCCTCCGTTCGTTAATCACCGCCAGGGGATGAGAACGAGTGATGGGGTACGGTCCCCCAATGCTGGGGAGGCCAGTAGCAGAGCCATGCCTTGCCGATGATATTCTTCCGCGGTAGCGGTCCCCAGGCGTGAGAATCGCTGGAATTGGCGCGATTGTCCCCCAGGACAAAATACTCGTCCGGCCCCAGAACCCATGAGCCGGTGTACGGGACCCCCGTGCTCAGATAAGGCTCATCTAACCGATACCCGTTGATCCAGACCGCTCCGTCTCGCACCTCCACCTGTTCCCCGGGCAGGCCGATAATCCGTTTAATGTAGTCATCCCCTGTTGCATGGGGGGAGAGAAATACGACGATGTCCCCTCGTTGGGGTTCTTTGAACAGATAACTGATCTTGCTCACAATCAAGTACTGTCCGTTGTGAAGGGACGGTTCCATACTGGAGCCCCGGACGTAGAAACGGCCCGTGATGGCGTTGATAACGAGATAGATGATCAGCGCCAGAAAAAGGCTCTCTATAATCTCCTGGAGAAAGGCACGAATCGGTGAGCGCTGGATGGGCACTTCGGTGGATTCCGGTGTCTCCAGAACAGCAGGCGATGGTTCCAAATTCCCTCCTGGGTCCATTAGTGCAGTATGGTGCTCTCCGGGTTCGTCGCCAGACCCGCGAAGAACCCTTCCCTGAGCGGTGCAGTTGCTCTTATTATAGCCGGAATTGGTCGGGAGGCAACCGGCATTTTACCGTTTTTTCCGCCTCCTTCGCAGCGATCGTCTCTGCGTCAGACCGGTCAGGGCCATACCGCCCAGCAGCGCGCAGGCCAGAAGGGCGGAAGCGGGTTCCGGGGAATCCTCCGGCGGCTGCCATTGGGCCGGAGTGGGGGAAGGGGTGAGCGTCGGGGACGCGGTCGCGGTGGGGGTGGGAGACGGGACAGGGGTGGCGGTGGCGGCCGGGATGGGCGTGGGGCTCGGCGTCGGTGTGCGGGTGGGGGTGGGGAACGGCGTCCACTCCGCCGGAGGCGGGGTGGGGGATGGGGATAAAGGCGCGACCTGTCCCCGGCCGTTCTCCTCCACCAGCAGGAGGGGCGACCCTCCAATGGCGCAAACTGCCTCGCCGTTGCAGCCGGGCAGGATGAGGGAGTAATACCCCCGGTCGGGGTGGACGATTTCTGCCTCGCCCCGCGCGTTGACCAGAAGGGCGCGCGTCGTCTGGGCGGGGAGCATCAGGGTCTGGGACTGGGGAGTGCGCGCCCAGGCGACCGTCGTCACCTGGGGGCCGCGATCCACCACCACGACGCCGACGGTGTCCCGCCGCTCCCAGCGGGCCTCCCGGAACCCGGCGAGATATGTCGCGGCCACCTGGTAGGCGGCGAAGGCCGGGCGACGCGCCCCGTCCGCTCCCACCAATCCCCATGGCCCCCCGCCGTCGGCCATCCGGTAGACGGCGATCCGTTCGGCCCCGCCCGCAATTCCCAGCACCATCGCCTGGATGATGAAGGCGGCCTGCTCTTCCGCCGTCACGCCTGCCATTTCGTCCGTCTCCGAGAACGGGGCGTTCGTCTCCCCGATCCATATCTCCTTCTGGAGACCGTACTCCGCCAGCAGGTGGCGGTAGAAAACGGGGAGATCATAGAGGCTTTCCGGCTGGTCGTAGACGTGGAGCGTCAGGACGTCAAAGTAGAACCCCTGGGCGCGGGCTTCCGGGTCGGTGGCGAGGGCGCTCAGCAGACGGCGGACGAACGGCGTCTCTCCCCGCAACACATCAGGCCAGTGGGTCACGCCGCCCAGGTGGACGACCGCGCGGGGGTTGGCCTCCCGGATGGCCCGGTAGGAGACGCGCAGGAGTTGGGCGTAATCCGCCGCCGATCCGGGCCAGGTCTCCGGTCGGTCCACGGTGTCCCAGATGATCCAGTGGTCAATCCGACCGGCGTACTGCTGGGCGGTCGTCCGTACAAAAGAGGCCCAGAGATTTTGCGGGGCATCGGGGGGGAGGTCCAGCCCCAGCGGCAGGCTGGTAGCAGGGTCGGCGGCCCAGGAGGGGACGCCGGTCAACACGCCCACCACCTGTCGGCCCAGGGAGAACTCCCGCGCCAGTTCCTCGTCGGAGAGGGGGAGAATCCAGTCGGCGGGGCCGGAGGGCTGCATCGCATCCCAGCGGAAGGGGACGGTCGTCCATCCGGCACCCAGGTCGGCGGCGGCCCAGGGGGCCTCAGGGGCGGCAACCACGCCGAAGCGATGGTCAGGTGCCAGCGCCGCGCCCTGTCCTGGTATCAGAAGCCCGACCAGCAGGATCAGGCCGACGATAGGTGGGATCAGGCGGCGGGCGGCTCCAGAAACCTTAAAATTTTTCTCAGGTGCTGGACATTTTACAAAAAGTGGTGTATAATGGCACATAGTGGAACAAAGTGGAACAAAACCCCCATTTAGAGCAGCATTTTACCTCCTGCAGTGGGGGAGGGAGTAGAACAAATGTTCCTTGGCGAGTTTGTCCATACCATAGACGATAAAGGTCGTCTCGTCATCCCGGCGAAGTTCCGCAACGCCCTGGCTGGTGGGATGGTGATCACCCGGGGGATGGACCGGTGTCTGGTCATCTACCCGATGGACACCTGGCAGGCCTACCGGGAGCGGATATCGGCGCTGCCGACGACGGATCCGGGGGCCCGGGACCTGCGGCGGCTGGTCTTCGGGAGCGCGGCCGACATCAATCCCGATAGCCAGGGGCGCTTTGTGCTCCCTCCCTCGCTGCGAGAGTACGCCGGTCTGGATGGACAGGTGGTCATCGTCGGCTGCGATACGTATGTGGAACTCTGGCACCCCGACGAATGGGCGAAGGTCCAATCCCGGATGATGCAGGACGAAGAGAACGCCACACGATGGGCCGCCCTGGGCGTGTAACCCCTTTCGGGGAGGCGGAGGATACTCCGACCCACATTCCCGTCCTTTTACAAGCGGTGCTTTCGTTCTTGCAGGTTCGTCCCGGCGGCGTCTACATTGACGGGACGGTAGGAGGCGGGGGGCATGCCACCGCAATTCTGGAGGCGTCTGCTCCCGACGGGCGCCTGCTGGGAATAGACCGGGACCCCGCCGCGCTGGAAGTCGCCCGGGAGCGACTGGCTCCCTACGGGGCGCGAGGTATCCTTCGCCACGGCTCCTTTGCCGAACTGAGTCGTCTCGCCGAAGACTTCACTCCGGCCGACGGTGTGCTGCTGGACCTGGGGCTTTCCTCCCTGCAGTTAGCGGACCCGGAACGGGGGTTTTCGTTTTCCCAGGATGGTCCGCTGGACATGCGCTTTGACCCCACCGAGGGCGGCCTCACCGCTGCCGACCTGGTCAACACGCTCTCTTTAAAAGAACTGACGGATGTATTGTACCGCTATGGCGAGGAAAAGCAAGCGCGCCGGATCGCCGCGGCCATCGTCGCCGCCCGCCCGATCTATCGGACGTCCGAACTGGCAGAACTGATAGAGCGGACGGTGGGGCGACGAGAGCGAATCCATCCGGCCACGCGCACGTTTCAGGCATTGCGCATCGCGGTCAACCGGGAACTGGAGATGCTGGAGGCGGCACTCCCCCAGGCACTGGATTTGCTCCGTCTGGGGGGACGACTGGTCATCATCAGTTTCCATTCTCTGGAGGACCGGATTGTGAAGCAGTTTCTGCATCGGGAATCGCGGGACTGTATCTGCCCGCCGGAAGTCCCGATCTGTGTATGCGGCCATCGGGCCCGGGTGCGGGTGCTGACTCCCAAGCCCATTCGGCCCGATGCTGCCGAAGTGGAAGTCAATCCGCGGGCTCGCTCGGCCCGCTTGCGCTCGGCGGAGAGGCGATGACGGAGAAGAAGCGGAATCCGGAGACGGAATTCCCGCCGGTGGGGAATTATCCACCCCGGCCTGTTCGTCGGTCGCACCGACGAAAGACGATCTGGGATTTCGGATTCCGCGAGGGAGGGGACCTGAACCGCAAGGGGGCGCTGTTCCTGTTCGGGTTGTTTGCTCTTCTCTGGCTACTTGCTTTGGTGTATCTCTCTCTCACCAGTTATACGATGATTCAGGCCCGGTACGTCCAG
>CAKZOY010000003.1 GCA_937138275.1 uncultured Chloroflexota bacterium | reverse complement strand
TGATCTACAAGCCAGAACCCCGTGTTCTGGGCTATTTAGCGCGCCCGCTAGCAACGAAGATAGCGGAAAGTAGAGGTGATACGACTTTATGAGAATCAACAGCACCCTTGCCCACTTGCATACTTGCCCACCTGCTATCCTTCACTCCAACTTTCGCGTCAACTTCCGGGTCTCATACCGGAGTTTCTTGGTCCGCTGCGGGTCTGCCTGACCGGAGCGCTCCAGGTCGGCGGCCTGCTGCTCCATCTGGGCTGCCAGATCGGCCTGGCCCATCTCCAGGAGGCGGGTAGCGGCGGCGCGCAGCCGACGGGTGGCGCCTGCCACATCCCCGGCCGCCAGGTCCGCCTGGGCGCGGGCTTGCAGATGGAACGCGCTCAGCATTTCCACCACCTGCATCACCCGCGGCACCACCTGCGCCGCCCGCGCCAGGTCCGGGGTGTACTCTACCACAATGTCGATACGGCTCTTCTGCCCGGCGACCCCACCAGCCGGGTCGTCGCAGGCCAGCAGCGCCTGGGCTATCCTGTATGTCCCCGCCGGGCGAGGGGGAGCGATCAACTCTACCAACAGCGCCGGTGCCTCCCCTTCCGTCAGATCGCCCAGGAGGAAACTGTAACTGCCGCCCTGGTTGACCGTCTCCAACGGGGCAATCGTCGGACGAACCCGGTATGCGGATCGGACCTCAACTCCCTGAGAGAGGCCCAATTTCACCTCCAGATTCCGGTAGCGGACGGCCTGGGCGCGGCCCAGTTCCTGGGCGAAGGCTGCCGGGATGTCGTCGGCGTCTTCCAACAGATATGCTTCGCCTCCTGTCTGATCGGCGATGGGGATCATCAATTCCTCGTTAAACTCGCCCCCCAGCCCCATTGTGCTGATGGGAATGCGGTGTTGTCGGGCGCGGGCGGATTGCTGCCGGCATTCCGCCTCATCCATGGTGAATCCGTCGGTCAGAACCAGCAATCGGGGAGCGACCCCCGGCGCCGCGCCGCGGCGCAATTCCTCCAGCCCCAGTGCCATCCCAGCGCCGATGCGGGTTTCGTCCCCTAACTGCAGGAGGTCCAGGCTCGCCAGCGCATCCAGGAGGCGGGTCTTCTGGCTCCCCGGTGCAGTGGAGATCAGCACCTTCGCCTGACCGGCAAAGGCGATCAGGGCAAAACGGTCCACCGGGCGCAGTTGTTCCACCACAATCCGCAGCGCGTCCTTCACCCGGTCAATCTTCCGCGGAAAGAGGGCCAGGACTTCTTCCGGGATGCCCTCCGAATGCCAGGCGGGCACTCCGTCTACCATCACCTCACGCAACATCCCCCGACGAGCCAGAGAGCGGAACTGTTCTTCAGTGACCAGCCGGAAGTACATAGAGTCGCTCAAGTCCACCACAATGACCAGGTGAACGGGGAGGGTTCCCTTTCCGGTCGGCCCGACGATTTCCAGCAGGAGATAGACCAGCCGGGGATAGGGTGTGACCGGCAGGGCAGGCGTGTTCACCGCATATGCCAGACTTAACGGCTCACCGGCCATCGCAGTTACCCCACATCTCTCTTTTTCAGGGCCACTAAGGTGCCGATTCCAAACAGGATGGCAAACTCGACCAGGATACCCCAGTCCTGTATCAGATGGGATCGGGTACGGGTATAATCAATCTGGAATTCCCAGGTAGTGGAAACATCCACCGGCTCCGGCTCCACCGTCTGGGTGACCGTCTCGGTCACGGTGACCATCTCATTGGCGGTCACTTCGGGCACACTGATGGGGACAGTGACCTGAATTCCACCGGGACAGGGGACGGCGAGGGATTCGGTCCGGGTGACGACGGTGACCGGCTCCCAATCCTCGGCCGGTTTCTCCACCGTTGTGGAGACGACGCGGGGCTCCGGCAGAAATCGGGTACGGTTCAACTGGTTCAATCCCTCCAGATTGGCCGATGTGCCCAGCGCCTCGGTCGTCCATCGGCTCAGCGTGAAACTGGAGAAGGGACGCGTCGCCTCCGGCAGTTCAAAGAACACCCCGCTGAAAATGATCTGGAAGAAGAGGAGCAGGAGGATCACATAGATGACGGAGTTGGTATTGGGCACCAGGGCGGAAACCATCAATCCCAGCATAATGGCGGCCAGCGCGCCCATCACCAGCGTGATGTACATCTCTATCGGCGCCGGAAAGAAGAGCCCCTCCCGGGGCAAGCGCACTTTCAGACCGACAACAAGCAGCAAAAGCGCACATTGCAGTAGAGCAAATGCTCCCAGGACAGCCACTTTGGAAAACAGATACGGAAGCAGACGCAGGGTCACCATCCGCTCCCGCAAGTAAATAGCCCGTTCCTTGACGATTTCGTAGGCCGACCCAAATAGTCCCAGCAATACGGCAGCCAGTCCCATTAACATCAACAGGGTCTGGGTCTTGCCCACGATGCTGTAGGAGACGCTCTGGCCTGGTTGAACGGTCGCCAGTTCCCGTTCAATCTCTTCCAGCATGTTCCCAACCAGCCAGTGGCTCTCGGCGATGAGCAGGAAGAGCATACCGATGATGGGCATCACCGCCAGGAGTACGGTCAACAGGAGTTTGTCCCGCACCACCAGGTTCAGATAACGGCGGGTGAGGACAAAGAACTGAAGAAGGGGGTTCACGCGCGGCCGTTGGGCGGCTGCGGCAGGGATAGCCTGCTTGCGCAATTGCTGGAGGTCCTGCTGGCGACTGGCGACGTATTTCTGGTGCTGAACGGAGTTGCGGAAGCGCTGCTCCCAATCGGCCGCTTTCCGTTTGGCAACCTTCGGGTTCGGATCGTCCAGTTGAGCGTAGATATCGGCGAAGTCACCGCTTTTGACGCCGAAGAAATCCAGCGCCTCGTGGGGCGGGCCGAAGAAGACCATCCGTCCCTGCGCCATAAAGCATACGTGGTCGCACTGGGTGATGTTCGCCGTAGCGTGGGTGACCAGTACAATGGTTCGGCCTTCGTCCGCCAACTGGCGCAGGGTGTGCATCATTTTCTTTTCCAGGCCAGGGTCCAGCCCCGATGTCGGCTCATCCAGGAAGAAGAGGCGCGGGTCCGCCAGCAACTCCACGGCGATGTTGACCCGCTTGCGCTGTCCGCCGCTCAGGCTGGAGACGACCTGGTCTTTCTGACCCAACATCCCCACGGCCTGGAGGACTTCATCAATCCGCTTCTCAATCTCCCGGTCGGAGGTATCGGGGGGAAGACGGAGACGGGCAGCGTAGCGCAGCGCATCGGCAACCGTAAGGTCTTTGTGGATGATGTCGTCCTGGGGGACATAGCCGATGAGCGTGCGGTAGAGGTCAAAGTGCTGGTAGAGGTCTTCGCCGTTGACCAGCACATGCCCCTCGTCGGCACGGACGAATCCGTTGAGCGCCATCATCAGAGTGGTCTTCCCGGCGCCGCTGGCCCCAACCAGGGCGACAAACTCGCGGGGCTGGATGGAGATGCTGACATCTTCCAGGATGCGCTTTTTGCGGTTGCCGCGCCCGACCTCGCGGATCAGGCGGACTCCGTCCAGTCGCATTCCTCCGGTAACGCTATACTGCTGGATGGCCGAGGCTTCAAAGATCAGGCGGAACGGGCCGATCTGTACCACATCGCTCGGGCGGAGGGGGGTCGGGCCGGTGATCCGGCGACCGTTTACGAAAGTGCCGTTGGTGCTATTCAGGTCGGTGATGCAATAACCCTGAGGCGTCCGGTCCACGCGGGCGTGGTGCCAGGAAACGGTGGGGGCCGAGAGGGGGAGGTCGGCCTGGGGATTGCGCCCGATGAGTATAGAGGCTTTGGCGCCCAGGACGGTTGTTCCCATCCGCATCGTCCCCCCGACGACCGGGATGGGCAGAGCGGCAGCAGGGGGAACGGGGCCGGGAGCGCGAAACGTCAGGCCGACGGAGTTGCCATGCGGATCGCCGATGCGCAGGATATCGCCATCCTGCAGCGTGGCGGATGGCATCCGTTTCCCGTTGATGAACGTCCCGTTGGTACTGCCCAGGTCGGTATACACCCAGGTCGTTCCCCGCTGCTCCAGGCGGCCATGATGACCGGAGACGTAATCCAGCGGGAGGACCAGGTCATTATCGGGGTGGCGGCCGATGGTGATCAGGGGACGGGTCAGGGGGATTTCCCAGATCGGCTGACCGGGGATAGAGACGAGCAGGCGCGCCTTATCGGCTGGAGAAGGAAACCCGGTGACCGGGGAAGGCGGATAGGGAGCCGCGGAAGGGGGTGGAGGACCAGGCGGCGGAGCAGGCGGCGCAGTCAGCGGTTTCCCACAAGTGGGACAAAAGCGGGCCTGAGGGTTTTTGACTTCGTGGTTGCAGAAAGGACAGGTGTGGGAAGACATCTTCTCACCTCAAGAACCTGCATTTCAGCTTTACGCGCTTGCGGGTCACCTGCAATAAAATTGATACAAATTATTAGAGAGACCAGACTTTATGAAAAATCGGGGGTTGCGAGGCACTTCGCTGCCCCGCAAACTCCATTATAAACCATTCCGGAATTTTGTCATAACCGCAGCGGGCGCTGTGCAGGGGGATGAAGCCTGCGCAACCGATCGTTTCGGGAGAGCGCTCTTTCGTATGCGAGGCGAATTATCGTCCAAACCCAGATCGCCCTGTGAAAAAGGGCAGAGAGCCGAAAGGCCGGATACGCCTACTCCCGTAAGATGGACCGCAGATCTACTTTCGTGCCTTCGGGCAGATGCAGAACAAAAGACGTCTCGGCCTTCCGAACCACAAAAACCCATGTCAATGAACCGCTCTGGGATCCTTGAATGATTGAGGGTTTTTATAGTCCCATTCAGAGTGATAGATCAATCCGAAATTTTGTCCCAATCATATTGAGAGGGTGGAACTTCTCCATCCACGATCAGGAATGTATCCAGGGAGGAACTCGGTCTCACCGTCTCGTCCATAAAGGTGCGGAACCAGTCGCGCCTTTCGGCTTGTATAAAGGTCACATCAATCCCCTCAATTTTGACGGGCCGGTCTATTCCTGGTATGGGGGTTAGAGTGGGAGTGGGTACAGGAGTAGGAGTGGGCGTGGGAGTGAAAGTAGAAGTGGGGGTTGAAGTAGGCCCAAAGAAAGAGCCTCCCACTCCACGCTGCCGCGCCAGTACCAACCCACCGACCATGGCAAACGCCACGCAGAGAACCAGGAGACCGATGCCCCCGATCAACAGCCAGCGGGGGGAGGTGCGGGCCGGACGGCTGGTGGCTATGTCGGGAGGTCCGGGAACTGCGCCGGGGAGGGCAACCACCGTCATCCCTGCCACGCCGCCCGTCACCTCCAGGATGCTTTGTCCCAACCGTACCCGGTCGCCCGGCGCTAAAGTGCCGGGCTAAACGGGTAAAGCCCCCTCCGAGGGCTAATCGTGCAGCCCGCAGGGCTTGTTCAGCGCGATGGTCTTAGCCTCGTTTCCGGTACAAAACGTGGCGGACGCCCTGATCTATCGGGGTTTCCCAAGCTGAAGCCGGGCCTCCGGCCAAATTTTGTACCGGGAACCAGCCTCGCGCCCTGGGCAATGATGGCCTTCCTCTTCCCGAACGATGAATGCGCCCCGTTGGGGATAGAGACGCCTGATATTCCTGCTGCGTAAATTGACAATGGCAAATTTTAAGTTATAAAACAAAAATTGACAGCTGTGCCCTTTGAAAAGGCCGCTGGCAGGAC
>CAKZOY010000002.1 GCA_937138275.1 uncultured Chloroflexota bacterium | reverse complement strand
CCCGGTGCAGGAAGTCCAGTTCCTCATCGGAGATACGGGCGGGCTCCCAGCGCTCCAGGTCTTCCAGCGTAGCGTTCGCCAGGGGGGCGTCGCGGGGGACGAAATGGACCGTCCCCGCCGCCATCCAGTGGGATACCGAGCCATCGGACGCGCGGATGAGAAGGTCACCCCGTTCGGTGACTTCCGGCGCGAAATCGGCGGAGATGAGCGCCGGAGCGCCGTCGGGGAGGCGCCAGGGCTTCCAGCGGGTGTTGCGGACGCCGGGGATGGGCTCAAAGACGGGCAGGCCGACCACGTCCACCCGGAACCGACGGCGGACCATCTCCTCCACCTCGGCCAGTTGCAGGAGGATATCCGCCACCCGGACCGGCTCCCCGTCCAGGCCCAGATACGCCTTCAGGCGCGCGTAGGCGATGGCACTGATGCCGGTGACGGGCGACGCCCCCAGGTCTATGGGCACCCGGTCGGGCTCGCGACGGGATAGGGCCGTGCGAACGCGCTCGCGGGAGTTCACAGGGTACCGAAAATCCGCTGGAGGTTTGCCATCCCTTCGTCGGCGGCCTTCTCGTTCTGGGCCAGCAGCAGTTTCTCCGCCAGTTTCCCCAACACGGCGACCGGAACGGTGTACTCCAGCCGGAGGTGGATGCGCGTCCCGCTCCCCTCCGGCTCCAGGGTCCAGGCCCAGGTGCTCACCACACCCCCGCGCGTCTCCACCACGTGGCGGCGGGGCGGGTCGTGCTCTACCACGAGACCGGTACCGTCAAAGGAAATGCCCGCCATACGGAACGTCCATTCCCAGTGGTAGTTTGTCCCCTCACCGGTGAAGTTACGGCTGTCGGTCAGGCCGGGGAGCCACTGAGGGTCGTTGGCGTGGTCGGCCAGAAAAGCGAAGACCTTTTCCGGCGGCGCGGCGACAGTGAACGTGCGTTCTATAACAGCCATTTCTGTTCCTCCTTCCAGCAATGTTTTGTCCACCAGAGAGAGGGTGCAGAGAAACACCCTTTGGGGTTTCCCTAACGTCCAGCAGCCCGCAGGAGGAGCATCCCTACCCGTGCTGCCTCCTGGGGGTCGGGGGCATGCTCTATGAGGACGGCGACCGCGCAGGGGGTATCGCCCCCTGTGGAGACACCCAGAAACCAGGCGTGCGGCGACCGTTTCTCCCCCGCCACCGCCGTCCCCAGATGTCCCCGAATCTCCGGGCCGCCGGAGGACGTCATCGGTTCCCAGGCCGAAAGCACCATCTGCGCCAGGGCGCTGGAGATCACCGGGCGGGGCCGCTCGGGAAGGGCGGGCGCGCGCCAGAGGCCATCGGCCTCCTCCACCTCCCGCACCAGATGCGGGACCGGCATCTCCCCCTCGTTCGCCAGCGTCGCCGCCACCAGGGCCATCCGCAGCGGCGAGACGGTAAGCCCTCCCTGCCCCACGGCCTCCAGATGGGCATCCTGCGGAGACCATTCCCTGCGGGCCGTGGGGATTTCCAGCAGCGGCGGTTCGGTCAGCCTCCAGCGGGTGAAACCGTCCCTCAAACCCTCTATTCCCAGTTGTTCCCCCAGCGCGGCGAAGGGGCCGGGACAGGCAGCCCGAAACGCGGTCACCATCAACTCCCCCTCCGCCGAGACCTCCCCGCGGCATCCCAGCACGACGCTGTTGACGGTGAGGGTCGCCGTCAGGTCGGGCGCGAAGGCGTAGAGGGAGATGAGATTGTGCGCCAGCGCCTCCGCCAGGACGACCGTCTCCAGCGCCGCCCCCGGCTGGTAGAGCCCCTGGGCGGCCCGGTTCACCAGCGGCGCGTCCGGGTCCTCCCGCAGTCGCTCCCATTCGTCCTCCAGACGGTTCGGGTCAAAGGACGGCGCGGAGGCCATCGCCAGGACTTCGCCGGTGGAGGCGTCCAGCAGCACCGCCGCGCCGGCCTTTCCCTCCAGCAACTGCTGGGCCAACCGCTGAAGGGACGTGTCCAGCGTCAGGCGGACGTCCCGGCCGTAGGGGGGACGGTGCAGGAGGTTCGCCCAGGCCGTCTCCCAGACGGAGCGATCCTGCTCCCCGCGCAGGGCGCTGTCAAAGGCCGCCTCTATCCCGCCCGTCCCGTGGCGCAGACTGGCGTAGCCCACCACCGGCGCGGCGGCCGTCTCCGGATACGTCCGGGTGACGAACTCACCCGGCCCCACGACCGTCCCCGCCAGGACGACGCCGTTTCTATCCAGAATCTGGCCGCGGACGATGCGTCGTTCGTACTCCACCCGGCGGGGGTTGTCGGCGCGGGCGACCAGCCACCCGGCGCGGACAACGGACCAGTAGCCACAGGCCAGCGCCAGTACCCCCAGCGCGGCCATCAGGGCCAGCACCAGGGCGCGGAGGGGACGGGCCCCGTCCTGTGTACGGGGCCCCGCTGCCGCCTCGTCTGAGACCCGCAGGAGCAGCCCCAGGGCGATGAAGGTCGCCAGGAGGGACGAGCCGCCGTAGGAGAGGAACGGGAGGGTCACCCCGGCGATAGGCACCAGTTTGAGATTGGCAGCCATAATGATCCAGGCCTGGATTCCCCACCCGGCGGTCAGCCCGGCAGCCAGCAGTTGTTCAAAGGGACGGGGGGCGCGCAGGGCGACGCGGAACCCCCGCGCCAGGAGCGCGCCGTAGAGGGCGACCAGGGCCAGAGCGCCCAGGAGGCCGAACTCTTCGGCGACGGCGGCGAAGACGAAGTCGGTGTGGACGGCGGGGATGTAGGTGGGGCGGCCCAGTCCCGGCCCCTGCCCGAAAATGCCCCCGGTGCCGAAGGCCAGCAGACTCTGGACGACCTGGAAGGCGCGGTCGGCGGCGTCGGGCCAGGGAGAGAGCCATATCTGGATACGGGTCGCCACCCGGTCCGACCCGTAGTATCCGGCGACGCCCGCCAGCAGGAAGAGGACCAGTCCCCACAGAACATATCCCCACTGACCGGTTGCCAGGTAGAGCATGGAGAGGAAGGTGAGGAACAGGAGCATCGCTGCGCCCAGGTCCTGCTGCGCGGCCAGAAGGAGCACCGTCAACCCGAACATAACCAGCAGCGGGCCGACGTAGGCCAGGGGCGGAAAGGTCAGACGGCCGATCCGGTGGCCCGTCGCCCTGAGAAGTTCCCGCCGTTCGGCCAGGTAGGAGGCCAGGAAGACGACCAGGAGAAGTTTCAGCGGCTCCGAGGGCTGGAAGTAGGCGCCGCCGATGCCCAGCCAGAGACGGGGGCCGGCACCGGCGGGGTTGACGCCCAGGATGAGGGTGGCGGCAAGGAGCAGGAGCCCGGCGGTGAGCCAGGTGTAGCGGTAGCGGCGCAGCCAGCGCAGGGGGGTGATCTCCCGCGCGCCGATCTGGATGACGCCGACCATCGCCAGGGTGGAGAGGAGAAGCCAGGTGGATTGACGGGGGAGGAAGTTCGGGGCCAGGCGGCCCACCATCAGCAACCCCCAGCCGGAGAGAAGGGCCGCGACAGGGAGAACGAGCGGGTCGTGCCGGGGAAGGCGTCGGAAAAGGGTGACGTGGGCGGTGGCAAAGGAGAGGGCCCAGGAGAAAATCAGGCCCGCGGCGCGCGTCCATCCCACCGCGGGGACGGTCAGGACCAGCATCACCGCCCCGGCGACGACGAACAGGAATGCCAGCAGGAGCAGTATCCGCTCCCGCCGGACGGCGAAGGGGGGGTAGGGTTCGGTTGGAAGGGTCATGGCGTAAAACGTGTTGCGTGTTGCGTAGGGCGTGCGGGCTTATCGGACCGGGATGTTCTCCACCTGGATGGAGTGGATGGTCAGCGAGCCGTAGAACTGCACAGAACCTCCTTCGTGCTCTTTGTGGTGAAATACAACATTCACGGCCTCAACGGCACCGCATCCCGCCAGCGGTTGTCCAGCGGGGGGAGCGGGGTCAAACGGAAACGTTCGTAGGCGACGATGGTGGCCCGCACCGCGCCGCCTGCCCAGTCCGCCGAGATCGGGATTCGGTGCCGGTCCACCACCCGCGAGCCCCCGATCCATTTCAGCGTCGGCACCATCCCCAGGGCCGGCTGGCAGTCGTGCGCGCCCAGGTAGCGGCCCGCCTCGTCCATCAGGCGGACGCTGGTGGCGATGTCGTCGGTCAGGGGACGAAGCCCCACCAGCGCGACGTCCACCGTCGCTTCCTTTCCCGGCAGGACGGGGGAGGAGCGACCCCCCACCACAGCCATCTCGTCCCCCAGCGGGACAAACTGAACAGCCCCCGGTGGAATGGGCAAAGACAACTCCTTCATCGGCCAGCCCCACGGCCC
>CAKZOY010000001.1 GCA_937138275.1 uncultured Chloroflexota bacterium | reverse complement strand
GCAGACTCATCGTTCATCCTCCTCTATGACGTAGTTGTAGGTGATTTCGGTTCCGGCAGCCAGGGTGGCGCCGACGGAGCAGTACTTGTTCTTGGAAAGTTCTATCGCGTCCTGGACGGATTTCTCGTCCAGCCCGCGACCGCGCAGGCGGTACGTCAGATGAATGTGGGTGTACGCCCAGGGTGGTTCGGGGTTCTGCTCGCCGGTGACCTCCACCTCCAGGCCGGTGAGGCGCTGGCGTTTCTTGGTGAGAATGTTCACCACGTCGTAGGCGGTGCAGCCGCCCAGGGAGACCAGGAGCAGTTGCCCCGGACTCATCCCGATGCCGTTTTCCTCATCGGGCGCCGACATCACCACCGAGTGTTTGGTGGCGTCTATGCCCACAAACTGCAGTTTCTCCAGCCATTTTACCCGTACCGTTTTCCCCACATAGACCTCCCAAGCATCTGGAATTCACCACAGTTTAACATGCCCCCAAGTCTTTTCCCCCTTCTCCCCCGCCGCGGCGGGGGAGAAGGGGGCCAGGGGGATGAGGGGGCGCTAAAGGCCCAGGCCCCCGCTTGCACAAAGCCTGAACATGAGCCAACGTTTTTTATGCCCTTCGTGTTATCCTTCGTGCCTTTTGTGGTTATAACCCCAGCAGTCTCCGCAACTGCCGCGCCGAACCGACCGCCTGCCCCCGCCAGTGGTTGTTCATATAGACCAGCGTCAGCGGCGCCTCGGCGTCCAGTTGGCGGATTTTCGGCACCCACTCCTGCAACTCCTCATCGGAGTAGGTGTAATCGTACCGCTCCCAGGCTTCGGTGTGGTCCCACCATTTGGCGGCGTTGCGCCCGTGGAAGCGGACATAGGCCACCGGGCCCGTGACCGCCGCCACTGGCGGGATCAGCCCCCGCAGGCGCGGCTGGTCCACACAGCAGAACCCGAAATTCAGCGCCCGCAGTTCGTCAAAGGTGCGACGGGTGATCCAATCCCGACTGCGGAACTCCACCACGACGGGCAGGTCGCCGAAACCGTCCCGCAGCCGCCGCAGATAGGCGCGGTTCTCCTCCGTGGCGTGGAAGGCGTAGGGGAACTGGACCAGTACGCAGGCGAACTTCTCCTCGTCCTGCAACGGTTTCAGCGCCTCCACGAACTGACGGATCAGCGGTTCCGGTTGCTCCCGTTCGTGGGTGATGCCCTGGAACGCCTTCATAGAGAAGAGAAACCCCGCCGGGACCTTATCCGCCATCCGCGCCAGCGTGGGCGGGTCGGGGATGCGGTAGAACGAAAAGTCCAGTTCGCAGGTGGTGAACTCCTGGGCATAGAACCGCAACCACTCCGACTTCGGCAGGTCGGGCGGGTAGACGGGCCCTACCCAGTCATCGTAACGGAACCCGCTGGTGCCGATCCGAATGGTCACGGCAATACTCCTTCCATCACGTACCGGGTCACCTCGCTGACGCTCATCCCCTCAATCCCCATCCGCTCCAGGGTGCGGCCGCGCCGCCAGTAGTCGGTCCGGTGAATGATGCAGGCCAGCCGGATGATGCTCTCCATCCCGCGCACAGAAACGCCGTACCGCTCGCCCAGGGCGGCGATGGGCACCAGACTGGCCGGGATGTCCTCGGTAATGTACCGATGATTGAGGGTCGGCGGGGCCTTGATCCCGTAGTAGCCGGGCTGGTTGTGGATGGCCTCGTAGAGGTCGGCGCCGGTGGCGTCGTAGGCCATCTTCAGCCACTCCAGCGCAGTGCGGGCGCGGATGCCCAGCGCCGCAGCGACGGTCACCCGCTCCCGGTCCAGCACCTCCAGCACCCGCGCCACCGACGGCGTCACCCCTTCAATGTAGAACTGGAAGTCGCCGCGGGTGGACTCTATCCTCCCGGCGTTGAGGATGGTCAGCGCGGGGTGGAAGATGGCCCCCATATTGTTCAGGCCGGTGTGCAGGACGCTGACGCCGTCAATGAACTGGGGATAGGCCGGGGCCAGCGCTTCCAGGACCTGGGGGGTGCGGGTGGCGGGCAGGGCGGCGATCGGGACGGCCTCCTTGATCCCGAAAATCCGCGCCTGGGCGGGCCCTTCCGACCGGCTGGCGTAGATGAGCGTTTCCGCTTCGGCCAGGATGACGTCGGCGGTGCATTTTCGCTCCCGCAACACGCGGGCAAATTCCAGCGTGCCGCCGGTCCGGCCAGGGTTGAGGACGACGATCTGCCCGTCCCGCAGGTAGGGAGCGGCCGCCGCAGCGATCTCGGCGTGGGCGGTGGACGGAACCACGACCATCACGATGTCGGCCTCTGCCAGCGCCTCGGTCATATCCGAGGTCGCCCCGACCAGGCGGGCAAAGCCTCGCGGGCCGCCGTCAAAACTCTCCAGGTCAATTCCGCCGCGCGCCCGGATGGCGGCGACATTCTCCGGCGTGCGGTTGTAGAGGACGACGGGGAAGCCCATCAGGGCCAGATGGGCTGCCATCGCTTTGCCGCCGTGGCCGGCGCCGATGACGGTGTAGCGGGTGTTGTGGCTCATTGGTATCTCCTTTTGTTGCAGCATGGGCGCGGGGCTGGGGGCGGGCGGCCGAAGGCCGCCCGCCCCCAGCCCCCCTTTGCCGTCAGAGCAGGCGGGCCAGGCGCTCCTCTTCGGAAAGCGGGCGCCCGCTGGCAGGGTCCACCGCCACACAGGCCCCGCGCTCATCTATGCGAGTCGCAATCTCCCCTCGCGCGTGCGGGTTGTTGCGCAGGTGGGGCGCATCCAGAATCCCCACCGCGACCGCGCGGGCCAGCGTGCCCGGGTCGGTGAGGGGGTCCGCCACGTCCGGCCCAGCCAGCGCGCGGATGGCCGATAGCGTCACCTGGGCCTCCCGGACCAGTTCCTCCTTGCGCGCCTGCACCGCCGGGTCGGCGGTCATATCGGGCTGGCCGCGCAGAGCGTTCTCTATTGCTCGCTGGGCCAGACGGCACGCCTCTATCACATCCTCAGCAGTGGCGGCGTGATGGGCCTCGGTGTGCCCGACGACGTGTACAATATGCGGCCGTAGTGCCATTTGCAGGTAGACGGTCGTCGCCAGATGGGCGCGAGCGGCGTCCATATCCAGCGGATAACTCAAAAGTCCGGTGCGCGTCTGCCGCCAGATACGGAAATCCGGCCCCTCCAGCGGGGCGATCATCTCCAGAATCGCCATCATCTTCGCCAGGTCCATCCGGTCGGAGAGGGCCGGGGGGCTGTTGAACATCAGTTGGGCGATGTAATCCCGCACCCCGAAGGCGCGAGCGTTGTAGGCCGAAAGGTAGGCCGAAACGACGAAAACGACGTCCGGCGCGTCCCGCATCCCCCAGTGGTGGGGCTCGTTCAGTTCCACGGGGATGTTCCGCTGGCCGTACCAGGCCATTACCTGCTGGTGTTCCCGGATGGAGCCCTCCAGGTCCCATGGGCCGCGCCCGTCCATCCGGTTGAACCAGAAGAGGGGGATGGCGCACCAGGCGATGTGGATGGTCTCCACATACATCTCGGCCAGACGAATGAAATCGTCGGTGCCGGAGTAGGTGCGCATCAGCGGGTAGTTGCCCCGACGGCTGGCCTGGTAGAGGGCGCGGTAGTCGTCGGGGGTGCGGACGGGGACACCGCCCGCCCCTCGTCGCCGCGGGTCCTGCCGTTCGGGGTGGAAAAAGTTCTCCTGGGCGTCCTGGTCTATGCCCAGGGAGATGACGTCCAGCACCTTCGCTCCGGCGATGCGGGCGACGCCTTCCAGAGTCGCCTCCATCGTCGGGAGACCGAAATGATGGCGAAGGATGGGGAACGGAGCCTTCCAGCGGATGCGCTCCACGGTCGTCTGGGGGAAGTCCTCCTCGGTGAGCGCGCCTACCGGCTGGCCTTTCAGGTAGGCCAGGACTTCGGCGGCGGGTTCGCCTCCCTCAAAGACCCGTTCAAAGAAGCCGATGGCGCGGGCCCGTTCGGCCACGGGTGGGGTACCGCCGAAGGCGAAGCGCACCCCCGCCGAACGCAGGTCGTCGGCGGCCTCGGCGAACTGGGCCAGGAGACGCTCCCCCGTCTCCGGAGTGAGGCGGTAGGAGACGCCCACCAGGTCGGCTTTCTCGCGGCGGGCGGCTTCCAGTACCCGTTCCACCGACACCGCAGGCCCCAGGAAGACCGTCCGCCAGCCGGCCGCTTCGGCCAGGCGAAGAAAGTTCATCACCCCCGCGACGTGGACGCATTCCCCCAGCGCCGCGGCCACCACGGTTCGGGGGTTCTTCGGTCTGCTCATCGCAGCAACTCTTCCATCAGCCGTCGGACTTCGCCCTCAAAGAACCGTTTCACGTCCTGCCAGCGACAGGGCACCAGCATCTGGGGCATCGGCTCGGGTTCGGCGTCTTCAAAATAAGAAACGGCCGTGCCTCCTGCCAGATAAAACTGCTCTGCCAGAGCAGTACGGGCTACCAGGGCCAGATTTGCCTGAACTGCTGGCGGAAGGACTCCGACAAGCACCAAACCTCCTCGGTGGGGATATCCAGTATGAAGGCCCAAAACCTGGCGCTCTTCTGGCTCAAGCCGCGGGTGGTTTTGACAATCTGGGCAATCTTTTCTCGCGAAAAATGCCGGAACATCCACCGCACATCCGGAGCGTCCCCCAACTCCAGAATCCGCTCTATGATGTACTGTTCGTGGTCGGGGATGCGCAACTGGGCGAAGTCCGTATCCCAGAAGAGGGGGCGGAGAAATTCGGGTAACCGTTCACCTTCGGGGGCTATCCGCTCCATCTCAACCATTGGAGAATCTGCAATCTGCAATTTGCAATTTGCAATTTGCAATCTGCAATCTGCAATTTAGAATCCGCAAAAACATACTCCAGGCCGGCCGATAAGCCGGGTTCTGTCGTGGGCGGTCATCTCTCTGGGACGGCAGTTACCTGCCGCCTCAAGCGGCCTACCCGGGGCTCGGACGGGACGGGCCGCCCCGTGCCCGCCGTAGCGGGCGTCGCCCCTGCTCGGCCTTGCTCCCGGTGGGGGTTGCCTGGCCGCCCGGGTCACCCCGGACGCCGGTGGTCTCTTACACCACCTTTTCACCCTTGCTGGGCTGGAATCGGGCATTGTGCATTGAGCATTGTGCATTG